>NZ_BAAHCA010000555.1:0-3301 GCF_054776295.1 Streptomyces sparsus | reverse complement strand
CGGCCCGCCGACCCGCCCCCCGTTCCGGCCCGCCGACCCGGCCCGTCCCGACGCCGCCCGGCCTGAAGCGGCTGGTCATCCTGCGGGTGGGGCCGGCTGCCGCGGGCCGCCGTGTGCGGCACATGTGTGGGGCGGGTGTGGGGGACATGTGCGTTCCGCATGCCCATGACGTGACAACGGTGACTGTCGGCCGACCGCCCCGCCGTGGAAACGTCTCTCTCGTCACCAACCGAAGGGGGTGCGTGTGAACCCGGAGTACGCCGTCTACTGCGACGCAGACCGGTATTTCTACGACGCCCCGCACCGCGTGTCCGCCTCCGAGGACAGCCGTGGTGGCCTCTACGAGGCCGCCCGCCGTCCGGCACCGGAGGGATGGGAGCGGAAGCGGGCCGGCGACTGGCTCGCCTACAGCCCGCTCGGTGTACGCCTGCCCGCTCAGGGCTGGAAGATCCACGTGTCGGCCGGCCTGGACAACGCCGAGTCGGTGCTGACCCGGGTGATGGACTACTGCGTCGCACGGCGGGTCCCGTTGAAGTTCATGCCGAACCGCTACCTGCTGCACACCCGCAACGCCAAGTACGCCGACCGTGCGGCCAGCGGCAAGTTCATCACCGTCTACCCGGCGGACGACGAGCAGTGCCGGACCGTCGCGGAGGAGCTGGACGCGCTGCTCGCGGGGGAGCACGGCCCCTACATCCTGAGCGACCTGCGCTGGGGCGAGGGCCCGGTGTACGTCCGCTACGGCGCCTTCGCCCGCAGGTTCTGCCACGACAAGGCGGGGGAGCTGTGCCCCGCGGTTGAGGACCCCGACGGGCGTCTCGTCCCGGACCTGCGCGGTCCCGCCTTCCGCACACCGGAGTGGGTCGCCCTGCCGGAGTTCCTGGCCCCGCACCTCGCGGCCCGGTCGGCGCTCGGCCTGGGGGACGTGCCGTACACCGTGGAGCGGGCCCTGCACTTCTCCAACGGCGGTGGCGTGTACGCCGGTCGGGACAACCGGACCGGCCGGCAGGTCGTGCTGAAGGAGGCCCGCCCGCACTCCGGGCTGGCGGCCGACGGCGCCGACGCGGTGGCCCGGCTGGAGCGGGAACGCGTCGCGCTGGAACAGCTGGCCGGACTGCCGTGCGTACCGCAGGTGCTGGACACCCTGACGCTCGGCGACCACCACTTCCTCGTCCTGGAGTACGTCGAGGGCAGCACGCTCAACACGGTCTTCGCCCGCCGGTTCCCCCTCTCGGGCGCCGACCCGGAGCCGGAGCGCCTCGCCGAGCACGTGACCTGGGCCCTGGGCGTGTACGACCTGGTGGCCCAGGCGGTCGAAGCGGTCCACTCGCGCGGCGTGGTCATCAGCGACCTGCACATGAGCAACGTCGTGGTCTCCGAGGACGAGTCCTCCGTCGTGCTGCTGGACTTCGAGGCGGCCTCACCCGCCGCCGAGCAGCGCCGCCAGGTGGTGGCCAACCCGGCGTTCGTCGCCCCGGCGGACCGGCGCGGGACGGATATCGACACCTATGCGCTCGCCTGCCTGCGACTGGCCCTGTTCGTGCCGCTCACCACCCTGTTCGCCCTCGACCGGGACAAGGCCGCGCACCTGGCCGACGTCATCGCCGAGACCTTTCCCGTGGACCGGGCCCTGCTCGACGACGCCGTCGCGGAGATCCGCCGCGACCCCGAACCCGTCCGCGCCCCCTCGGCTCCGGAGCGGCCCGACGCAGCCCAGCCCCTCCCGGACGTTCCCACCACGGATCGCGCCGGTGTCGACCGCGCCCGGAACGAGGGGCACGGGCCGCTGGTCCACCCCGGCGACTGGCCGCACAGCCGTGACTCGATGGCGCGGGCCGTGCTCGCCTCGGCGACCTTCGACCGCGAGGACCGCTGCTTTCCCGGCGACATCGCCCAGTTCGCCACCGCGTGCGGCGGGCAGTCCTTCGGCTACGGTGCCGCCGGCGTCCTGCACGCGCTGTCCGTCACCGGCGCGGCGCCCTGCCCGGAAGCCGAGGAGTGGCTGCTGCTGCGCAGCAAGGAACCCGCCTCCGGCAGCCCGTTGGGCTTCTACGACGGGCTGGCCGGCATCGCCTGGACGCTCGACCAGCTCGGGCACCGTCAACAGGCCCTCGAACTGGCCCATCTGGTGGCCGAACAGCCCCTGGAAGGGCTCGGGCCGGACCTGCACACGGGCCTGGCCGGCATCGGCCTCGCACTCGACGCACTTGCCACCGGGCCGCTCCCCGCCGACGCCGCCACCGGAGACGCCCCCGACTCGCGGGCCGGAGGCGCGACCGAGGACCGGGAACTGCGCCGACGTGCCGACCGCTGCGTCGAGTTGGCCGCCCACCACCTCACCACGAACCCCGGCCCGTTCGCCCGGACCGGCCTGCTGCACGGCGCCACCGGCGCGGCGCTGCTGCTGGTGCGGGCGTTCGAGCGCACGGCCGACCCCGCGCTCCTGGACCTCGCCGCCACGGCGCTGCGCGCGGATCTGAGCCGGTGCGTGCCGGACGAGAACGGCGTGCTGCTGGTCAACGAGATCCGCCGCACCATGCCCTACCTGGGCGCGGGCAGCGCCGGCATCGCGATGGTGCTGGACGACTACCTCACGCACCGCGAGGACGAGGAACTCGCCGACGCGCGCACCGCCCTGACCCGGGCCGCGCGCTCCTCCTTCTACATCCAACCCGGGCTGTTCCGCGGCGCGGCCGGCCTGCTGCTGCACCTGGCACGCACGCCCGCACCGTCTCCCGGCGAACGCCGCGGGGACATCCGCCGGCTGACCGATCTGCTGGCCTGGCACGCCGTCCCCTACCGCGGCGAGACCGCCTTCCCCGGCGAGCAGTTGATGCGCCTGTCGATGGACCTGTCCACCGGCACCGCCGGCTGCCTGCTCGCACTCGGCAGTGCACTGCACGACGCCCCCGTGCACCTGCCGTTCCTGCCGCCGCTCCGGCGGCCCCAGAACCGACCCCAGCCAGGGGTCAGGGGCAAGTAAGGAACATCCACCGTCCCCAAGAAAGGGAACTATCATGGCACTTCTCGACCTGCAGGCGATGGACACCCCGACCGAAGAGGCCATCGGCGACATCGCGACGGGTAGCCAGGTGAGCCTGCTCGTCTGCGAGAACAGCTCGCTGAGCGTCACCCTCTGCACCCCGTGACCACAGGTCACCACGCCTGAGCGGATGATGTGCGGCCTCCGTTCGCCGCGCGTCCGCCGGCACTCGGGCCCCGGGCGGTTCGCCGCCCGGGGCCCGTTCCGGCCGTTCCGGCCCGGGCCCGCCCCATCCCGCGACGTCCCGTCCCCGCCGAC
>NZ_BAAHCA010000554.1:0-3306 GCF_054776295.1 Streptomyces sparsus | reverse complement strand
CGGGAGCAGACCGAGGTGCGGTGGGACGGTGGGCGGCGCGGTGACGACGGCGGAGCTGGCCCGCTGGCCGGAGCCGCTGGCACCGGAGACGGCTGCCCGGCGGGCCGGGCAGCCCTACCTCCGACCGGACCGGATCGCGAGGGAGGCGGACCGGCTCTCGGCGGGGCACGACCTCGTCCTGGTCGAGGGGGCGGGCGGACTGCTGGTGCGGTTCGACGAGCGGGGGGCGACCCTGGCCGACGTGGCGTCCCTGCTGGACGCCCCGGTTGTCGTGGTGGCCGCGGCGGGTCTGGGCACGCTCAACGCGACCGCCCTCACCACGGAGGCGCTGCGGGCCCGGGGCCTGACCTGCCGGGGTGTGGTGGTCGGGAGCTGGCCGGCCGCACCTGATCTCGCCGCCCGCTGCAATCTGACCGATCTGCCGTCCGCGGCGGGCACACCGTTGCTCGGCCTGCTGCCCGAAGGCGCGGGGCGGCTGGACGGCCCCGCTTTCCGGGAGCGGGCCGCGGACTGGCTGGCTCCGGAACTGGACGGCCACTGGTCGGGCGGGCCGCCGCTGTCGGTCCCCGGGCCGGTGCGGTAGCCCGCCGACCGACGGGCCGCCGGCTCTCGCAGAGTCCAGAACGCCGTCACAGGCTCCAGGACCGCAGGGCGTCGGCGATGGCGCGGACGTCGGCGGCGCCGTCGTTCACCAGCCTCGCGAGGTCACGGATCTGCTCCGGCGAGGTGGCCACCTTCACGCCGCTGGCCACCAGGTAGCCGTACGCCACCGCGCAGGCGAACATGGCGTTGGAGCCCTCCAGGGCCGGCACCCGCAGCAGGAGTTGCAGCAGAGCGGCGGCGCGGTCCTGCGGGTCGGCGTACACCGGGCGGCCGAAGATCGAAGCCTCGTGCCTGCTGACGGCGGCGACCAGAGCGCCGTAGTCCACGATCCGCGGGTCCCCGGGGGTGTTCTCCTCGGCAACGATGAGCAGCCAGGCGAGATCGATGCGAAGGCTCACGAAAGGTGCTTGCCCTCGTTCCCCGGCACGGACTCCTCGGCGAAGACGGATTCGTACTGCTTCATGAAGTCGGCGGCGGCCTCGACGAAGGTCTGTCCGACCTCGCCGGCCTCCTGCCTGACCAGTTCCTCGATGTAGCGGTTCACGCTCATGCCGCGTTGCAGCGCGCGGCGTCGCGCGGTCTCCGCGGTGGACTCCTCCACCCGCACGTTCAGCTGGGTCTTGGCCATACCTCACGCTAGCGCTTTCGCGCTAGCCCCCGCAAGCGCGCGTCCGTTATCCGTTCCGTACCGCCGGTGCACGACCGGGCGGCCGGGGACGGTGCCGGGCTCGACACACCGGCCGTGCGGTGCTGGGATGAGGTATGACCGAACTGCGCATCCGCACCGCCCGCCCGGAGGACGCCGAGGACGTCCTGGGGTTCTGGCGGATCGCGGCCGAGGGCGTCAGCGTCAGCGACGACCCGGCCGGCATCGCGCGGCTCGTCGTCCGGGACCCCGAGGCGCTGCTGCTGGCCGAGTGCGACGGCCGGCTGGTCGGCAGTGTCATCGCCGGCTTCGACGGCTGGCGCTGCCACCTGTACCGGCTCGCGGTGCACCCGGCGCACCGCCGGGAGGGTGTCGCCACGGCGCTGCTCACCGCGGCCGAGAAGCGTTTCGCCGAGTTGGGCGGACGGCGCGGGGACGCGATGGTGCTGGACCGCAACGAGAGCGCCCACCCGACGTGGGTCGCGGCCGGCTACAGCCGGGAGCCCCAGTGGAGCCGGTGGGTGAAGCACCTCTGACGCGACCCGCCCGCGCAGGGTGGGCGCGGCGGCGCTCCCGTAAGGTGGAGGGGTTCTTGCCGACGTCGACCGGTGTCGGCATCAGCTGAAAGTGGAAAGGGGTCAGCGTCCGTCCATGGGCGAGCCTCCAAGTCCCGGTACCGGGCACACCTGCCTCACTGCTCCTGATCCCAGGGCGGAGACGGCCCGATGACCGAAGTCCTGCTGTTGGCCCTGGCCCTGCTGCTCACCTTGGCCTGTGGCGTGTTCGTGGCGGCCGAGTTCTCCCTGACGACCGTCGAGCGCGGAGGTCTGGAGCGCGCGGTCGCCGATCGTGAGCCGGGGGCGGCCGGGGCGCTGAGCGCCGTGCGCTCCCTCACCTTCCAGCTGTCCGGCGCGCAGCTGGGCATCACCGTCACCGGGCTGATCATCGGCATGCTCGCCAAGCCCTCGGTGGCGGCGATGCTGTCGGGGCCGGTGGAGTCGGCCGGCCTGCCCGAGCAGGCGGCGTCGACCACCGCTCTGGTCCTGGGCACCGCGCTGTCGACGGTGGTGCTGATGGTCTTCGGTGAGCTGGTCCCGAAGAACTGGGCGATCTCCCGCCCGCTGCCGGTGGCCAAGCGGGTCGCCGCGCCGCAGCGCGCCTTCTCGGCCCTGTTCCGGCCGCTGATCCGCCACCTCAACAACACCGCCAACCGGACCGTGCGGCGGATGGGCCTGGAGCCCACCGAGGAACTCGCGTCTGCCCGCTCGCCGCAGGAGCTGGTCGCGCTGGCCCGGCACTCCGCGCGGGAGGGCGCCCTCGAGGCGGACTCCGCGGAGCTGTTCATCCGCACCCTGCACCTGGCCGAGCTGAGCGCGGAGAACGTGATGACCCCCCGCGTCCAGGTGACCGCGCTGGAGGTGCAGGCGACGGCCGCGGACGTCGCGAACGCCACCCGCGCCACGGGGCTGTCCCGTTTCCCCGTGTACCGGGACACGCTCGACACGGTGGTGGGCGTGGTGCACGTGAAGGACGTGCTGGCGGTACCTGCCGAGCTGCGCGCCGGTCAGCCGGTGACCGAGCTGCTGCGTGAGCCGCTGCTGGTGCCGGAGTCGCTGACGGTGGACCGGTTGCTGGACCGGCTCTCGGAGTCCCGCAGCCTGGCCGTGGTGATCGACGAGTACGGCGGCACCGCCGGTGTCGTCACCCTGGAGGACATCGTCGAGGAGGTCGTCGGTGAGGTGCGGGACGAGCACGACCCGCACGAGGCGCCCTACCTGGCACCGGTCGGCGCGGACGAGGCCGGCCGCGAGACGTACGAGGCGGACGGCGGAACCCGCACCGACCAGCTGGAGGCGATCGGGCTGCGCGCCCCCGACGGCCCGTACGAGACGCTCGCCGGACTCGTCGCCACCGAGCTGGGGCGCATCCCGGCCGAGGGTGACCACGTGGAGGTCGCGGGCTGGCAGATCGACGTGGTCGACGCGGCGGGGCGCCGGGCCGCCCGGGCCCGGCTGCGAGCGCCCGCCGAGGACGCGGAGCACAGCACCGCCCAACGC
>NZ_BAAHCA010000553.1:0-3308 GCF_054776295.1 Streptomyces sparsus | reverse complement strand
CGGTGGGCGGCCTCGCGGGCCGCCCACCGCGGGCCGTCCGGTGTCGGGGCCGGGCGGGGCGGCCGGGCCGTTGACAGGCGACCGCCACCCCCAGCATGCTGAGCAAGCGCTTAGTGATGGTCTTCAGGAGGGCAGTGGAGCATGTCGGAGCCGCGAGTATTCGCCTCACTCGACGAACTGCGGGCAGCGGTCGGTGAGGTGCTCGGTCCCAGCGACTGGCTGGAGGTCGACCAGAAGCGGATCGACCTCTTCGCCGACGCGACGGGTGACCACCAGTGGATCCACGTCGACCCGCAGCGGGCCGCGGAGGGCCCGTTCGGCACCACGATCGCCCACGGGTACCTGACGCTCTCCCTGCTGCCGGCGCTGGTGCCCCGGGTGATGCGCGTCGAAGGCGTGCGCATGGGCGTCAACTACGGGACGAACAAGGTGCGTTTCCCGGCCCCCGTCCCGGTCGGCTCCCGGCTGCGCGCCACGGTCCGGATCGCGGACGTCTCCGAGGTGAAGGGCGGCGTGCAGCTGGCCGCCGAGGTGACGGTGGAACGTGACGGCGGCGAGAAGCCGGTGTGCGTGGCCGAGAGCGTCAGCCGCTTCTACCTCTGACAGTGCGCCCAGGCCGCTGGGCCGGGGCTCAGCAGGGTCAGGAGGGGGCGGCGCCCACCATGCGCAGGACGAGGTCGGCGTAGAGGGTGCCGATCTCGTCCGGCGTGCGCCGCCCGCCGGGGTTGTACCAGCGGGCCACGTCGATGCACAGCGAGAGGACCGCGAGCGCGGTGCCGCGGCTGTCCGTCACGACGAAGTCGCCCGCCTCGGCGCCGTCCTCCAGCAGGGTGCGCACCACGTCCTCGGTACGGCGGCGCATCCGGACGATCTCGGCCAGGTGCTCCTCACCGAGCGCGCTCAGCTCGTACTGCACGACCCGGGCCGTCGTGTGGTGCTCGGCGTGCCAGCGGACGAAGGTGCGCACCGCGGCGGCGAGCCGCTCGGCGGGGGTGCCGCCGCTCTCCGCGGCCTCACTCAGGATGCGCAGCGAACGCTCGTGGCCGACCCGGCTGATCTGGTGCAGCAGCTCCTCCTTCGTCCGGTAGTGGATGTAGAGCGCTGCCGGGCTCATGCCGGCCCGGCTCGCGATGTCGCGGGTGGTGGTGGCGTGGAAGCCGCGCTCGGAGAACGCCTCCATCGCGGCCAGCAGCAGGCGCCGGGCCGCGTCCGGTGTGACGCCGCTCCCCGGCTCGCCCGGGGCCGCGCCCTCGGCCCGCGTCCCTGTGCCGGATGCCTCCGCTGCCATGTGGCCGCCCCGCTTCTCTCGATCGGGCGAACACCATACAACGCGCACTGAGCAGCCGCTTAGGCGGCGTCCGGCAGCCGGTAAGCGTCCCTGCCGGGGCGGCGACCCCACAGCCGGCGGGCGCGGCCTCAGAAGGCGGCGACGCCGGTGAGGGAGCGGCCGATGAGCAGCTTGTGGATCTGGCTGGTGCCTTCGTACAGGGTCATCACCCGGGCGTCGCGCAGCAGCTTGCCGACGGGGAACTCGTCGACGTAGCCGTAACCGCCGAAGACCTGGAGGGCGTTGTTCGCGGCCCGCACCGCCGCCTCGGACGCGAACAGCTTCGCGACCGAGGACTCGGCGGCGAACGGCAGCCCGCGGTCGATGTGGTCGGCGACCTGCCAGGTCAGCAGCCGGGCGGCGGACACGTCGACGGCGATGTCGGAGAGCAGTTCCTGGACAAGCTGGTGGCGCGCGATGGGGCCGCCGAACTGCTCCCGCCGGCCGGCGTAGTCGACCGCGGCGTCCAGGCATGCCTGGGCGATGCCCACGCAGCCGGCGGCCACCGACATGCGGCCCTTGGCGAGCGCCGACATGGCGACCGTGAAGCCCTTGCCCTCCGGGGCCAACCGGGCCGAGTCGGGCACCCGCACGCCGTCCAGGAGGAGTTCGGCCGTGGCCTGCCCGCGCAGTCCGAGCTTGCCGTGGATCTCGCGGCGCTCCAGGCCGGGGGTGTCGGCGGGGACGAGGAAGGCGCTGATGCCGCGGTGGCCCGGTTCGTCATTGCTGCGGGCGAAGAGCAGCACCACGTCCGCCCAGGTGCCGTTGGTGATGAAGGTCTTGGCACCGTCGATGACCCAGTCCCCGCCGTCGCGGCGGGCCCGGGTGGCGAGGTTCGCGGCGTCGGAGCCGGTGCCCGGCTCGGTGAGGCCGAAGCACCCCAGGGCCTCACCCGCGCACAGCCGGGGCAGCCACTGCTGCTTCTGCTCCTCGGTCCCCCAGGCGGCGATGCTCTTGGCCACCAGGCCGAGGGACACCGACAGCACGCCGCGTACGGCGGAGTCGCCCCGTCCGAGCTCCTCGGTGACCAGGCAGTACGCCAGGTGGTCGCCGCCCGATCCGCCGTGGGCCTCGTCGATGGTGAGGCCGAGGAAGCCCAGCTGCCCCAGCTGACCGACCACGGCAAGGTCGATGGAGCCCTCCCGGTCCCAGCGTGCGGCGTGCGGCACGATCTCGCGGTCGACGAAGTCCCGGGCCACGCGGCGGACGGCGGCCTGCTCCTCGGAGAGTTCCAGATCCACGGCTGCACCTCGGCTGGTTCACGCAGAAATTACCACTGCTAGTTTTAGGGGGGCGGGCTCTACTATGGGGCGCATGGCCCGTCCCCGCAAGCCCCTGCTCAGCCGAGAGCGCATCGTCGTGACAGCGCTCACGCTCGTGGACGCGGAGGGACTGCAAGCCGTCTCCACCCGCCGGCTCGCCGCCGAGCTGGGCGTGAGCGGACCGTCGCTCTACAACCACTTCCGGACCAAGGACGCCATCCTGGACGCGGTCGCGGACCGGGTGTGCGCGGACGTCGACCTGTCGATGTTCGAGGACGGCACGCCCTGGCGCAGCGCGCTGCTGACCTGGGGCCGCTCCTACCGGGCGGCTCTGGCCGCACACCCGAACATCGTGCCGTACCTCGCGCAGGGGCCGGGCCGGAGGCCCAGCCAGCTGCGCATGGCGGACGCCGTGTTCGGCGCCATGACCGCGGCCGGCTGGTCCCGCGCCCAGGCCACCCGGATCGGGGCGCTGATGCGCTACTTCGTCGCCGGATCGGCGCTGGGCTCCTTCGCCCGCGGTTTCCTCGACGACGCCGCCGTCTACGCCGGGGACTACCCGCACCTCGACCAGGCCCACCTGCTCGCCGAGCACCAGCACCAGGTCGACGAGGGCGCGTTCGAGACCGGGCTGCGGGCCCTCGTGGACGGCCTGGCCCTGACCCACCCGACCGGCCCGGAGCCCGCCGGCGGAACCGCCGAGGACCGGCCGCGCACCG
>NZ_BAAHCA010000552.1:0-3310 GCF_054776295.1 Streptomyces sparsus | reverse complement strand
CGCGGCGCCGGCCCTTCGGCCGCTACGGCTCACCGGACGACCGCCCCGATCCGCGCACCCGGTACGTCGACACCCGCGGCCGGGGCGACCACACGACCGTGCAGGAAGCGGTGGACGCGGCCGGTCCCGGCGACACGCTGGTGCTCGCGCCGGGCAGCTACCGCGGCACGGTCAGCGTGCCCGCCGACCGCTCCGACCTGACCCTGATCGGTGCGAGCGGCAACCCCCGCGACACCGTGATCGTGTACGACAACGCCGCCGGCACGCCCAGGCCCGACGGCTCGGGCACGCTGGGCACCAGCGGCTCCGCCACCACCACCGTCCGCGCTCCCGGCTTCTCCGCGTACGCCGTGACGTTCGCCAACGACTGGCTGCGCGCCGACAACCCCGAGTACACCGGGACCCAGGCCGTGGCGCTGAAGGTCATGGGTGACCGCTCGGCGTTCCTGCGCTGCCGTTTCCTGGGCCACCAGGACACGCTCTACGCCGACTCGCCCTCGTCGGCGTCGACGGCCCGCCAGTACTTCCGGGACTGCTACGTGGAGGGGGACGTCGACTTCGTCTTCGGCCGGGCGACGGCCGTCTACGACCGCTGCCACTTCCACACCCTCGACCGTGCCGACCGCGACACCGCTCCGCTCGGCTTCGTCTTCGCGCCCAGCACCGCCGGCCACCACACGCACGGCTACCTGGTGCTGCGCTCCAGGATCACCAGCTCGGCGCCGGACGGCCACTACAAGCTGGCCCGCCCGTGGGTGCCCTCCTCGGACCCCACCGCGAGGCCGATGCTGACCGTCCGCGACACCCGGCTCGGCGCGGGCATCGACGCGGTCGCGCCCTACGCCACCATGTCCTCCGGCCATCCCTGGCAGGACCAGCGCTTCGCCGAGCACCGCAACTCCGGTCCGGGCGCCCGGGTGCACGTGCCGGAGAACCGTCCGCAGCTCAGCGACGAGCAGGCGCGCCACCACACCCCGGCGGCCTACCTGGGGACGTGGCGGCCGGGCGTGCGGCCCTGACGGCCGGGCCGAGGTGAGGAGCGGGTACGGCACGACGCGTGGCCGAGCGGCCCGGGCAGGGAGGGATGACCGTGGGTGCAGTCGCCGACGACGCCGCTGCCGCCGAGTTCCAGGACTTCTTCGAGTCCCACCACGCCGAGCTGGCCCGGTTCGCCCGGCTGCTGCTCGGCGAGGCCGACGCGGCCGACGACCTGGCTGCCGACGCGCTGCTGGCGCTCTGGCACCACTGGGACCGGGTGAGGGACGCCGGCCATCCGCTGGCCTACGCCCGGGGTGTGGTCGCGAACCTGGCCCGCTCCCGCATCCGCAGCACGGTGCGGGAACGGCACCGGGTCGCGCTGTTCTGGGCGCGCGGGACGGACGCCTGCCAGGTGGACGGACCGGACGTGCCGGCGGTGGTGGACGTGCGGGGCGCGCTCCGCAGACTGCCGTTCCGCAAACGGGCGTGCGTGGTGCTGCGGTACGCCTTCGACCTGTCCGAGCGGGACACCGCCCTGGTACTGGGCGTCTCGGTCGGAACGGTCAAGAGCCAGACCGCGCGGGGCACGGCCGAACTCCAGCGGCTGCTCGCCCCCGAAGCGGCGCCGGGGCCCGTGCGGTTGGCCGTCGCGGCCCAGGGGGTAGCCGGTGGACGGTGAGGTGGAGGGCGCTGCCCGGTCCGCCCCTCCTTGTTCCGCGCCGCGCCCGGAAATAGAGTCACCATTCAACACTGTGAACATCGTTCGACATCCCGAACGGTTTTCCCGGGACATGATCAGCAATGCGAAAGGAACCACGGTGGCAGCAACACCAGTCCTGAGTGTCGACCCCCGCACGGGAGAGCCGCGCGAACAGGTCGCCCACGAGGCCACGGCCGAAGACGTCGACCGGGCGGTCCGTGCCGCCCACGCCACCCGCGAGGCGCTCGCCGACCGCGCCACCCGAGCCGTCCTGCTGCGCACCGCGGCCCATCTGCTCACCGAGGAGACGGCGAACGTCGTCGCGACCGCCGACGCGGAGACCGCGCTCGGCTCCGCCCGTCTCACCGGCGAACTCGCCCGTACGACAGCCCAGTTGAAGGCGTTCGCGGACACCGTGGACGAAGGCTCCTACCTCGACGTGCGCATCGACCACGAGGACGGCACCAAGACGCCGCCCTGGCCCGACCTGCGCCGCTACAAGATCCCGCTCGGGGTCGTCGCCGTCTACGCCGCCAGCAACTTCCCGCTCGCCTTCTCGGTGCCCGGCGGTGACACCGCCAGCGCGCTCGCAGCCGGCTGCCCGGTGGTCGTCAAGGCCCACCCCGACCACCCGGCGACCTCGGAGCTGTGCGCCGCCGTGCTGCGCCGGGCCGCCGCGCAGGTCGGCCTGCCCGAGGACGTGGTCGTCCTGCTGCACGGCTTCGAGGCCGGCGTCGCACTGGTCGAGCACCCGCTGATCGCCGCCGCCGGGTTCACCGGATCGGTGCGCGGCGGCCGGGCGCTGTTCAACGCCGCCGCGGCACGCCCCGTGCCCATCCCCTTCCACGGCGAACTCGGCTCGCTCAACCCGGTCGTCGTCACCGAGGCCGCCGCCGCCGAGCGGGGCGAGCAGATAGGCGTCGGACTCGCCGGATCGATGACCATGGGCGCGGGGCAGTTCTGCACCAAGCCCGGCTTCGTGCTCGCCCCGGCCGGCGCGGGCGGCGACCGGCTGCTGAAGTCGCTCACCGAGGCGACCAGCAACACCGAGGCGGCGCCCCTGCTCGACCACCGGATGCGGGAGGCCTTCGTCGCCGGCGTGTCCGAGCGGGCCGCGCTGCCCGAGGTGGAGAGCCCCGTCACCGCGGGCGCCGGCGGCGAGCACACCGTGTCCCCGGGCTTCCTGACCGTGCCGGCCCGCCTGCTGGCCGCCGAGGGCCCGCACGACGCGCTGCTGGAGGAGTGCTTCGGCCCGGTCACCGTCGTGGCCCGCTACACCTCACGTGACGAGATCGCCGCGGTGCTCGCCCGGCTGCCCGGCAATCTCACCGCCACCCTGCACATCGCCGACGAGGAGGGCGACGGCGACGCGGCCGGGCTGCTCGACGCGCTCGTCCCGCTCGCCGGGCGGGTGCTGGTCAACGGCTGGCCGACCGGGGTCGCCGTCGCCCCCGCCCAGCACCACGGCGGCCCCTACCCGGCGACCACCTCGACATCCACCTCGGTCGGCGCCACCGCCATCGAGCGCTGGCTGCGCCCGGTCAGCTACCAGTCGACGCCGGACGCGCTGCTGCCGCCCGAACTGCGCGAGGACAACCCGCTCGGGCTGCCCCGCCGTGTGGACGGCCGCCC
>NZ_BAAHCA010000551.1:0-3313 GCF_054776295.1 Streptomyces sparsus | reverse complement strand
CGCCGCGCGGCCGGTGCCGTGGCGGGTGCCGCCGCCATGTCGCCGGGGCCTCCCCCGTGCCGGAACGAGCCCCGGCACGTTCTCCCGGACGGGCCCGCGCCGTCCGAGTCACCCGGGGCGACCGCCGCTCGCACAGGCCGGTCGCTCAAGACACGCGCACAGGCCGGTCCTCGCACGCCCCGGTCGCGGCGGCGGCTCAGGCGGGGGCCAGGGAGGCGAGGGCGGCGTCGAGGCGGTCGGCGGCCTCGGTGGCGACCGACTGAAGTTCGGGCAACCCCGTGAGTGTGACCATGGTGTGCGGGTCGAGTGCCTGGACGACTGTCTGTCCGCCTTCCCTCCGGACGACCACGTTGCAGGGCAGCAGCAGGCCGATGGATCGGTCGACGTCCAGCGCGCGGTGGGCGAGCGGCGGGTTGCAGGCGCCGAGGATCAGGTAGTCCTCCATCTCGTGCCCGAGCTTCTGCTTCAGCGTGGCGGTCACGTCGATCTCCGTGAGCACGCCGAACCCCTGTTCTGCCAGTGCCTCCCGTACGGCGGTCACGGTGTCCTCGAAGGTTCCGTCCAGTCGGACGGTCCGGTCGTATCGCATCGTTCCTCCTTCGTGTCGCCCGTTCCGTGACGGGCGTGCCCTGCGGGTACCCGTCTGGGCGGGTGCGGTGGGCGGGTCGTCGCGATGAGCGCGGCGCGGGTTCCGCACCCCGTGCGGAACACCTCCAATATACCCCCGGGGGTAATAGGCTACGCTGACCACAGATACCCCCGGGCGTACCTCCATCTGAAGGGAGCGGCACCGTGTTCTTCGTGGACACCCTGGAGCTGACGGGACTGGGCAACCGGAGCTACCTGGCCGGCGGGACCGCCACCGCCGTGGCCGTCGATCCGCCGCGGGACCCCGGGCGGGTGATCGCGGCGGCGGAACGGCGCGGCGTGCGCATCACGCTGGTCGTCGAGACGCACGTGCACAACGACTACGTGTCCGGCGGTCTGGAACTCGCCCGGCTCACCGGCGCCCGCCACCTGGTGCCGGCCGGTGCGCGGGTGGAGTTCGAGCGGACGCCCGTCGCCGACGGCGACACCGTGCCGGTGGACGACGGGCTCACCCTGCGGGCCGTCGCCACCCCGGGCCACACCCCGCACCACACCTCCTACGTGCTGGCCGACACCGAGCGGGAGATCGGCGCGTTCACCGGGGGTTCGCTGCTGATCGGCACCGTCGGCCGGCCCGACCTGGTGGAGCCCCGGCTGACCGAGCGGTTGGCCCGCGCCCAGCACGCCTCGGCCCGTCGTCTCGCGGACCTGCTCCCGGACGACGTGGCGGTGCTGCCGACGCACGGCTTCGGCAGCTTCTGCTCGTCCAGCCAGACGGAGGGCGACGACAGCACCATCGGCAAGGAGCGCGCCGCCAACGCGGCGCTGCTGAAGGACGAGGACACCTTCGTCGCCGACCTGCTGGCGGGCCTGGTCGACGTGCCCGCCTACTACGCCCACGTCGGGCCGGTGAACGCCGCGGGCCCGCCGCCGCTCGACCTGCGCCCGCCCCGGACCGCGGACGCCTCGGAGATCGCCGCCCGGCTGGCCGACGGGGAGTGGGTGGTTGACCTCCGCAACCGGGTCGCCTTCGCCCGCGGTCACGTGGCGGGCACCTACAACTTCGAGGCCGAGGGGCAGCTCGCCACCTACCTGGCCTGGCTGATCCCGTGGGGCAGGCCGGTCACCCTGCTCGCGGAGTCCCCGGAGCAACTCGCCGACGCCCAGCGGGAACTGGCCGCGGTGGGCATCGACCGGCCGGCCGCTGCCGCGACGGGTGATCCGCGCTCCTGGGTGCCCGACGGCGGCCGTCTCGCCACGCACCGCCGGGCCACCTTCGCCGAACTCGCCGAAGCTTGCGGGGCGGACCGTGCGGCGGAGGACGAGGTGGTGGTGCTGGACGTGCGGCGGAACAGCGAGCGCGGGCGGCACCTGGCCGGGTCGGTGCACATTCCCGTCCACGAACTGCGCGAGCGGCTCGACGAGGTGCCGCCCGGCACGGTGTGGGTGCACTGCGCGGGCGGGCTGAGGGCGGCCGTCGCCGCTTCGCTGCTGGAGGCCGCGGGGCGGGAGGTGGTCGCCGTGGACGACGGCGTCGACGAGGCCGGGGCCGCCGGGCTGGACGTGGTCTCCGACGAAGCCGTGCGGTGACCACCGCCACCCTCCGGACGGCGGGTGGCCGGGCACGACGGTCGCGGGGACGGGCGGTGGGCCACCAGAGGATGACGGCAGGCGCCCCTCAGGCGAGGGAGAGGAAGAGCTTCTCCAGCCGGGCCCGCATCTGGTCGCGGTCCTCGTCGGACGTGCCGTCGCCGTCGGCCAGGCAGTGCTGGAGGCCGGTGGCGATGATGGCGAAACCGGCCTTGTCCAGGGCCCGGGAGGCAGCCGCGAGCTGCGTCACCACGTCCTCGCAGTCCCGCCCGTCCTCGATCATCTTGATGATGCCGGCGATCTGGCCCTGCGCTCGACGCAGCCGGTTGACCACCGTCTTCAGCTCGTCCGCTGCCATCGCGAGTTCCACGACACACTCCTCTCAATACCCCTAGGGGTATCCTACCCCGGAGTGGAGACCCCGTCCCGACCCTGTCCCCCGACCTGCCGAGGTATCCCCATGAGCTTCCCCGCACTCGCCCCCGACGAAGCCCGCGCCCGGCTGCACGAACTCGTCGTCATCGACGTCCGCACCCCCGCCGAGTACGCGTCCGGCCACCTGCCCGACGCGTACAACATCCCGCTGGACCGGCTGGACGAGGCGGTGCCCGTGCTGCGGGCCGCCGCCGGACGCGGAGACCTGCTGGTGGTGTGCGCCTCCGGCAACCGCTCGGCGGACGCCTGCCGGGTGCTCTCCGCCGCAGGCATCGAAGCCGCGACGCTCAGTGGCGGCACCGGTGCCTGGCACGAGCGCGGCCACGACCTGCACCGTCCCGCCGGCGCACGCACCGGCTGGGCGATGGAGCGACAGGTCCGGTTCACCGCCGGCGGTCTGGTCCTGCTGGGGCTGGTCGCCGGACGCCGCCTGCCCGCGGCGCGCTGGCTCTCGGCGGGCGTCGCGAGCGGGCTGGTCTTCTCCGCGCTGACCGACACCTGCGGCATGGCCGTCCTGCTCGGCAAGCTGCCCCACAACCGGCCGAGCGAACGCCACCTCCGCGGCACCCTGGCCGCCCTGGCCGACCGCACCGCCCCGGCCGACAGCAGCCTCCGCCCCGACCGGCCCGAGGACACCCTTCCGTCCGACCGTCCCGACCGGCCGAGCTGACCGAACGACGCCGCCCTCGACGTCGAGCCG
>NZ_BAAHCA010000550.1:0-3323 GCF_054776295.1 Streptomyces sparsus | reverse complement strand
CACCGCGGGCAGCAGCGGCTCGGGTAGCGCGCCGCCACCGCGTCGCGCCCCGTCGGCGGCGTCCGCCGAGACCTCGATCCGCGCCCGGAGCGGCAGGCCGAGGTCCTCGTCCCGCAGTGACACAGCCGTCAGCCGCACGAAGTAGGCACCGGGCAGCGGGTCGTTCGCCCACTGCTCGGCCCACGGCTGCACCGGTCGCAGCGTGCAGCTGAGGGCCACCGTGTCCGTCCCTGGCCGGGTGACCCGCCGTGGCGTGCCCGCCGCGCACGGCTGGCGTCGGCGCAAGCCGTCGTACACGTCCAGCTGCCAGGTCGCGTTGCCGCTGCGGGTGGCCCCGTCCGGGAGGACGACGGTCGCCGTGGCGGTCGGCGCCTCACCCGCCGCGGCGGCGAACACCCAGTAGAGGTAGTCGCCGACGGCGCCGACCGCCTCCGCCTCCACTCCCCGTTCGACGGCGGTCGCGGTGCGGAAGCCCGTGCCCGCCTCGGTGGGCTCGGTCGGCGGCTCCTTCCCCGCCGAGGTCGGTGCGGTGGCGCCGGTGAGGAAGGCTGCGGCCAGCACCGCTGCCGTCGTGGCAGTTCCGATACGCATCAGTTCGCTCCTCGTACGGGGCGGCGCAGCCGTCCCAGCAGTCCGCTCAGCACGCCGGCGGCCAGCCCGGTCAGCGTCAGCAGCACCAGCGGCACCCAGCCCCTGGCCAACCCGAGGTAGGCCACGTCTGCGTTCCCCGAGGGGGCTTCGACCAGGTCCACAGTCAGCTCGACCGGCAGACCGGGGTCCTTCGACCCGGCCCCGGGAGCGGAGAACGAGTGGCTCGCCACCAGGCACACGACCCGCTCCTCGTCGCCCCGCCAGGGGTGGCGCAGCCCGGTCGACACCACGTCCGTGCGCCCGTGGCCGGCTTCGGCCCCGCGCACCAGCTCGCGGCCCCGCTCCGTGACCGCCCGCAGCAGCACCGAGTAGTCACGGTCGACCGCGCGGTCCGCCGCGACGCTCACCGAGGCGCGCAACTCACGGCCCGGCGGCAACACCACCTGGTACCAGCGGTGTTCACCGAAACGGGCCCGGTCCGCGTACACGCCGGCAGCCAGTCGCGGCGCCTTGGCGCACCGATCGGCACCCTCGACGGGCGCCGGGTCCCGCACGGGCGTCTCCGCGGAACGCCGCACCAACTGCTGAAGCCGGTCGGAGAGCTGCTCGGTGTCCTGCACGGCCGTGTAGGTGCCCCCGGTCGCCTCGGCGATGCAGCTGAGCTGCTCCCGCACCTCGGCGTCCCCGGTCAGCCCGAGGGTGTCCACCGTCAGGTGGGTGCCGGACGCGGCCAACTCCCGCGCCACGTCGCACGGGTCGGGCAGACCGCAGGAGTCCTCGCCGTCCGTGATGAGCACGATGCGACGGGTGCCCTCCCCGGTACCGAGGTCCTGCACCGCGCCGCGCAGCGCGTACCCGATCGGCGTCCACCCGGTCGGCGCGAGGGTGGCGACCGCCGTCTTGGCTTCCGTGCGGTCGACCTCCCCGACGGGGTACAGCTGCGCACTGTCCACACAGCCGCGCTTCTTGTCGTCGCCCCTGTAGTCGGCGCCGAGCGTGCGGATGCCGAAGTGCACGCCCTCGGGAACGGCGTCGATCACCTCGTTGAACGCGTGCTTGGCCGCCGCCATCCTGGTCCGACCGTCCACGTCGGCGGCCCGCATCGAGCCGCTGACGTCGAGGACCAGTTCCACCTTGGGCGGGATCGCCGGCTTCTCGGGCTCCGCGGGCGCCACGGCGGCACTTGCCGGCAGCGCACCGGCCGCCAGGGCGGCGAGCAGCCCGCACAGGACCGTCGCCGGCCGTCTTCCTATGATCATTGGGCGGATCCTATTGATCTTCGTCTCCAGCGCCAAAACCCTCTGCACAAAGGCGACATGAGCACGGTCGGGTCGGCAACCGGACCACCCTCCGACCCGCTGCGACCCCCGGGCGTGCGGCGGGCCCGCCGGGGCGGCGGGCGACCTGTCGTTGCCTGTCGCACACGGATCGAACACCGGCTGAACACATCGGCGGCCCGCCGCGTACCCCGGGTGAGGACCCACCGCGGGCCGCGCGGTTCGCACCACAGGAGGCACCGTCTTGACTGTCGCCGTCGGCAACGCGCTCGACCTCTTCGCCACCGCCGGGGCACACAGCCCCTCCCTGTTCGCCCTGGACCGGGCGGCCCGGCAGGCGTCCGGGGGCGCGGCGAGCGGCGCGGGCCTGGTGGACTTCTGCATCCCGTGCAACCCGTACTTCCCGACACCCGAGATGTTCGACGATCTGACGACGCGGATGCGGGAGATCCTCACGTACTACCCCAGCAGCACCGAGACGATCACCGACCGGCTCTGCGCCACCCTGGGCCTCAGTCCGCGAACCGTCGCGATGGGCAACGGCTCCACCGAGCTGATCACCTGGATCGACCATCTGCTGGTCCGGGACTCGCTGGCCGTCCCCATCCCGACCTTCGGCCGGTGGACCGACCAGCCGATGGAGACCGGCAAGCGGGTCGACATGTTCGTGCTGCCCGAGCAGGCCGGCTTCGCCCTCGACCCGGCGGCGTTCGTCAACTTCGTCCGGCTGCGCGGCTCCCGGACCGCGGTGATCTGCAACCCCAACAATCCCGACGGCGGTTACCTGCCCCGCCAGGCCGTGGTCACCATGCTGGACGCCCTGGTCGACCTGGACCTGGTCGTGGTCGACGAGTCCTTCCTCGACTTCGTCGACGCCGAGGCGTGGCCGAGCGTCGTCGAGGAGGCGGTCCTGCGGCCCAACGTGGTCGTGCTGCGCAGCCTCGGCAAGAACTTCGGCCTGCACGGCGTCCGCTTCGGCTACATGGTCGCCAACCCGGGCCTGGCCGCCCGGATACGCGACAACCTGCCCAAGTGGAACCTCAACTCCTTCGCGGAGGCCGTGGTGTTCATGCTGTCCGAGCACCAGCAGGAGTACGGCGAGAGCCTGCGCCGGGTCAGCTGGGACCGGCAGGAGATGTACCGGCAGGTGCGCACCCTGCCCGGCCTGACCGTCTACCCCTCGCAGGGCAACTTCCTCTTCGTCCGGCTGCCCGACGGAGCCGACGGTGTGGTGTTGCGCAACCGGCTGCTCGCCGAGCACGGGGTGCTGGTCCGCGAGTGCGGCAACAAGCTGGGCAGCAGCAGCCGGTTCCTGCGTCTGGTGGTGCGCCCGCAGGCCGACGTGGGGCGGTTGCTCACCGGTCTGAGCCGGGTGCTCTACGGCAGCGAGTGGTACGCGCCGGCCGCGCCCGAGCCGCTGCCCCGGTCGGCGCCCGCGCAACTCGCCCCGGCGCC
>NZ_BAAHCA010000549.1:0-3326 GCF_054776295.1 Streptomyces sparsus | reverse complement strand
CCGTGCTGACCTCGGTCACCGTCGCCGCGATGCTGGCCGGAACGCTGTCGGTGGCCTGGGCGATGTTCCTCAACAAGCACGACCTGGCCGTGGTCACCATGGTCGCCGCGGTCGCGGCGGTCGCCGCCACCGCCACGGCGCTGCTGCTCGGCCGCTGGGTGACGGCCGGTCACCGCGCCCTGGAGCGCTCGGCCAGGCAGCTGGGGGCGGGCGACGGGTTCACCGCTCCCTCGGTGGCGATGCCCGCCGAACTCTCGTCCCTGGCACGGTCGTTGTCCGAGGCGGGCAGCCGGCTGGCCGCCGCCCGGGAGCGCGAGCAGGCGCTGGAGGCGTCCCGTCGGGAACTCGTCGCCTGGATCTCCCACGACCTGCGTTCGCCGCTGGCCGGACTGCGGGCCATGGCCGAGGCCCTGGAGGACGGCATCGCGCCCGATCCCGACCGCTACCACCGCCAGATCCGCAGCGAGGTGGAGCGGCTGAGCGACATGGTCGGCGACCTGTTCGAACTCTCCCGCATCCAGGCCGGGTCGCTCGCCCTCTCCCCCACCCGCATGTCCGTCTACGACCTGATCAGCGACGCCATCGTGGGCGCCGGTCCGCTCGCGGCGGCTCGCGGGGTGCGGCTCGCCGACGACGGTGTCGAACCGGTGCCGATCGAGGTGGACGGCAAGGAGATGACGCGGGTCCTGGCCAACCTGCTGGTCAACGCGATCCACCGCACGCCGGCCGACGGCACGGTCGCGGTGGCCGCCCGCCGGCACAAGGACGCGGTGGTGCTCTCGGTGACCGACGGCTGCGGCGGCATCGCCGCGGAGGCGTTGCCGCGGGTCTTCGACACCGGGTGGAGCGGCGACGACGCCCGCACCCCGCCGTCCGGCGCCGGTCTCGGGCTGGCCATCGTGCGCGGCATCGTCGAAGCGCACGCCGGGCGCGCGTCGGTGCGGAACGTGCCCGGCGGCTGCCGTTTCGAGGTCACCCTCCCGGCACAGGCGCGGGTGCCAGCGGCTCCTTGGCGAAGCGCGCCATCCCCTCGCTGAAGCCGACCACCGGCTGCCAGTCCAGTTCCCGCCGCAGCCGCTCGGAGGACGCCGTGATGTGGCGGACGTCGCCGAGCCGGTACCCGCCGGTGACCTCCGGGGCCGGGCCGCCGAACGCGTCGGCCAGCGCGGACGCCATCTCGCCCACGGTGTGCGGCTCGCCGCTGCCGGTGTTGAAGGCCCGCAGCTCGCCGTCAGGACGCCGGTCGAGCGCTTCCAGCGCCGCCACGTTGGCCGTCGCCACGTCGTCGACGTGCACGAAGTCCCGGCGCTGACCGCCGTCCTCGAAGACCTGCGGTGGCCGGCCCGCCTCCAGGGCGGAGCGGAAGAAGGACGCCACGCCCGCGTACGGCGTGTCCCTGGGCATGCCGTCGCCGTAGACGTTGTGGTAGCGCAGGCTCACCGCGCGCCCGCCCGTGGCCCTCGCCCAGGCGGCCGCGAGGTGCTCCTGCGCGAGTTTGGTGGTGGCGTAGACGTTGCGCGGGTCGACCGGCGCGTCCTCACTGACCAGGCCGGGCGCCAGGTCCGCGCCGCAGTGCGGGCAGGGCGGTTCGAAGCGGCCGGCGTCCAGCGCGGACGGGTCCCGCGGCCCGGGACGCACCACGCCGTGCTCCGCACACAGGTAGCGGCCCTCCCCGTAGACCACCATCGAGCCGGCCAGCACGAGGCGCCGCACGCCGGCGGCGGCCAACTGCTCGAGCAGGACGGCGGTGCCGAGGTCGTTGACACCGACGTAGTCGGAGGCGTCCTCGAACCCCTTGCCCAGCCCGACCTTGGCGGCCTGGTGGCAGACGGCGTCCACGCCGGCCAGTGCGCGGCGCACCGCGTCCGCGTCGCGGACATCGGCTCGGAGGGACCGCGGGCCGGGCTCGGCCGCGGTGTCGAGCACCGTCGCCTCGTGGCCGGCGGCGCGCAGGGCGGTGACGATGTGTGAGCCGATGAAGCCGGCTCCTCCAGTGACCAGGACATGCATGAACCCACGGTAGGTCCCGCCCGCCCGCCGGAGGCCCTGCCCGCGCCGGATGTCCGCGATCCGTCATTTCCCGCCGCCCGGGCCGGCCGTGGCGACGGCACCGGAAGGGGGTGACGCGGTCGGGCGTGGCGGGAGTCGCAGGCGTGATGCCGGTCGAGGTCTGGTCAACGGGTGGTGGAGGCTGACACGATCGGTGGCATGACCAACGATCGCCTTCGTGACGTGTACGTCGTGGACACCGTCCGCACTCCGATCGGGCGGTACGGCGGCGCGCTGGCCGCGGTCCGCCCGGACGACCTGGCGGCCCACGTGGTGCGCTCCCTGGTGGAGCGCAGCCCCGACCTCGACCCGGCCCGGATCGACGACGTGGTGCTGGGCAACGCCAACGGCGCCGGCGAGGAGAACCGCAACGTCGCCCGGATGGCGGTGCTGCTGGCCGGGCTGCCGGTGTCGGTGCCGGGCACCACCGTCAACCGGCTGTGCGCCTCCGGCATGGAGGCCGTGGTGCAGGCCGCGCGCGCCATCGCGGTCGGGGACGCGTCCGTGGTGGTCGCCGGCGGCGTGGAGTCGATGAGCCGCGCCCCCTGGGTGGTGCCCAAGCCCGAACGCGCCTTTCCCGCGGCGGCACCGGAGATGCACTCCACCACGCTCGGCTGGCGCATGGTGAACCAGCGGATGCGCCCGGAGTGGACGGTGTCGCTCGGTGAGGGCGCGGAGCAGGTGGCCGACAAGCACGGCATCACCCGCGAGCAGCAGGACGCGTACGCGCTGGCCAGCCACCGCAAGGCGGCGCTGGCCTGGGAGCAGGGCGTCTACGACGACGAGGTGGTGCCCTACGAGGGCACCGAGGCGACCCGCGACGAGTCCGTCCGCGCGAACACCACCGCGGCGAAGCTGGCCGGGCTGGCACCGGTGTTCCGCCCGGGGCACGGGACCGTCACGGCAGGCAACTCCTCGCCGCTGAACGACGGTTCGGCGGCGCTGCTGCTCACCGACGAGGACGGGCTGCGGGCGACCGGGCGGGAGCCGCTGGCCCGTGTCCGGGCGAGCGCGGTGACGGGCATCGAACCCCAGCTCTTCGGCCTGGGCCCGGTCGAGGCGGTGACCCGGGCGCTGGCCAAGGCCGGACGCGGCTTCGAACAGCTGCACACCGTCGAGCTGAACGAGGCGTTCGCCGTCCAGGTGCTGGGCTGCCTCGCCGAGTGGCCGGAGCTCGACCCGGCGAGGGTCAATCCGCGCGGTGGCGCCCTGGCGCTCGGACATCCGCTGGGCGCGTCCGGTGCCCGGCTGGTAGGCGCCGTGGCCCGGCAGCTGGC
>NZ_BAAHCA010000548.1:0-3327 GCF_054776295.1 Streptomyces sparsus | reverse complement strand
CGGGCCGCCGCCGTGGCCGAGGCGCTCGTCGCGCGGGGCCACCGACCGCACCAGCGCGTCGCGGTGGTGCTGGAGAAGAGCTGGGAGCAGGTCGCGGGGGCGCTCGGGGTGCTGCTGGCCGGTGGCACCTACGTCCCCGTCGAGGCGGGCCAGCCCGACGCCAGGCGCAACAGGATCATCGAGTCCGCCGGGATCGGCCTGGTGGTCGCGCACAGCACGGTCGGCGCCGAACTCCCCTCGGGCGTCGGCCGCGTCGACGTGGACCGGCTGCCCACTGCGGACGCCGCTGCTTTTGAGGCGGTGCCGGTCGACCCGGGCGACTCGGCGTACGTCATCTTCACCTCGGGCTCGACCGGCGAGCCGAAGGGGGTGGAGATCAGTCACCGTGCGGCGGTGAACACCCTGGCCGACGTCTGCCAGAGGTTCGGGATCGGCGCGCGCGACGTCGCGCTGGGCCTGTCGAGCCTGGGCTTCGACCTCTCGGTCTTCGACGTCTTCGGCGTCCTCGGCCGAGGCGGCACCCTGGTGCTCCCCGACCCGGAGCGGCGCAGCGACCCCTCGCACTGGGCCGAGCTGATCACCGGGCACGGCGTGACCGTGCTGAACACGGTGCCGGCTCAGATGATGCTGTTGGAGGAGTACCTGCGCGGCGGCGACCGCGACTGCGGGAGCGTGCGGCTGGGCATGATGTCGGGCGACTGGATACCCGTGACGCTCCCCGACGCCGTCCGCGCGCGCCTCCCCCAGGTGGAGCTGTACAGCCTCGGCGGCGCGACCGAGGCGGCGATCTGGTCGATCGTCCACCCGATCGGCGAGGTCGATCCCGCGGCGCCGAGCATCCCGTACGGCACTCCGCTTGCGAACCAGCGCTTCCACGTCCTCGACGCGGCCCTGCGGCCCAGCCCCGACCTCGTCGTGGGTGACCTGTACATCGCCGGCGCCGGCCTCGCCGAGGGCTACCTCGGCGACCCGGAGAAGACCGCGGCCAGCTTCTTCGAGCTGCCGGACGGCGAGCGGGTCTACCGCACCGGCGACCTCGCCCGCTATCTGCCCGACGGCACCCTGGAGTTCATCGGCCGCGACGACCGGCAGGTCAAGATCCGCGGCCACCGCATCGAACTCGCCGAGGTGGAGTCGGCACTGGCCGCCGACCCGCAGGTCGACGCGGTGGCGGTGACCACGCAGGGCGAGCGCAACGACCGCAGGCTGGTCGCGTTCGTTGCGCCCTCGCCTGCCGACCCGGCCGACCAGACCGTGGACGCGACCCTGCGGCCCGAGGTGCTCGCGGCTGCCGACGAGATCCGCGACGGTGTGGACATCGCGAGGGTGGTGGAGTTCGCGGCCGTGCTCGACGACGCGGCGCTGCGCCGCATGGTCGACGTCCTGCGCCGGGAGGGAGTGTGGCCGGACGCCGTGACGCGCCACAGCACCTCCGAGATCATGCGGCTGGCCCGGGTGGCGCCCAAGCACGAGCGGCTGGTGCGCCGCTGGCTGGCCGCCTGCGTGGAGAACGGATACCTGGACCGGGCCGAGGACGGCACCTTCGGCTGCCTGCGCCTGGTCTCCCCCGAGGACGTCGAGCAGGCCTGGGCCGAGGTCGACCGGCTGCTGCCGGAGGCCAACGACCGCCCCGAGCTGGTGGACTACTTCAAGCTCGCCGCCGCCCACCTGCCGGAGTTGATGCGCGACGAGCGGGACCCGCTGCGGATGCTCTTCCCCGAGGGCGACCTGAGCATCCACGAGGCCGCCTACATGGAGGGCTTTCTTTCCCGCTACCTCAACCGGCTGGCCACCAGCACCGTGCTGGGCGTGGCCCGGCGCAACACCTCGGACCGTCCGCTGCGGGTGCTGGAGGTCGGGGCGGGGGTCGGCGGCACCAGCGTCGACACCATTCCGGCGCTGGACGGCGAGAACGTCCGCTACACCTTCAGCGACGTGTCGCAGTTCTTCCTGAACAAGGCCGGTGAGCGGTTCGCGGACCACCCCTGGGTCGACTACGCGCTCTTCGACTTCAACGAGCCGTTCCGCGAGCAGGGCGTCAGGCCGAACTCGGTGGACGTCATCCTGTGCGGCAACGTCATGCACTACGCGAAGGACGCCCAGGCGGTCCTCCGCCGGATGCGCGAGGCGCTCGTGCCCGGCGGGTGGCTGGTCTTCATCGAGACGACCCGCGACAACTACCAGATCCTCACCTCGATGGAGTTCCTCTTCGACGCCACCGCCGGGGACTTCCAGGACGTGCGCCACGGCAAGGACCAGACCTTCATCGGCCGCCACCAGTGGTACGACCTGCTGGCCGAGGCCGGGGCCGAACTGGAACTGTGCGTCCCGGCGCCGGAGGACGAGCTGGCCCGCATCGGGATGCACGTCTTCGCGGCCCGCTTCAAGACCGACCGCGAACCGGTCGACCCCGAGGAGCTCACCCGGCGGCTCGCCGAACGGCTCCCGGCGGAGATGATCCCGTCGCGCTTCGAGATCCTGGACGCGTTGCCGCTGACCGACAACGGCAAGATCGACCGCGCCACCCTGGCCGGATGGGCCGAGCAGCACCGCACGGCAGGGGCCCCGGCCGCCGGGCAGGACGTGCGCGAGGCCGGCGAACTGGAGTCGAGCGTCGCCGGGGTGTACGCGGAGGTGCTGCGCGAGTCGGATGTCCCGCTCGAAACCAACTTCTACACCCTGGGCGGGGACTCGCTGCTCGCCGCCCAGCTCGTCACGGCGCTGCGCGAGCAGGTGCCGGCCGCGGCCGAGGTCTTCTTCGACGAGTTGCTGCGCGAGCTGCTGGGCGGCGCGTCCGTGCGCGAGCTGTCCGCCTTCCTCCAGCAGGGGCAGGACGGGACCGAGCAGAGCGGGGCCGGCGACGAGCTGGCGCTGACCGGAGCGGCGGACGCCATCGGCAACCCGGTGCACGTGCTCGTCGGCGACGGTCTGGGCGGCAACGCGGAGCGGCTCGCCGCGGGCCTCGGGGCGATCGACCCGGTGGCGGTGGTGCCGCCGGTGCGGGTGACCGAGGGACAGACCCTGGACGACGTGGCGCAGGAGATCGTGGCGAAGGTGCGGGCGCTGAGCCCGGGCCCGTTCCACCTGGTCGGCGCGCACAGTGGGGGCGTGCTGGCGCTGGCCGTCGCCCAGCAACTGGTCGAGCTGGGCGCCCCGGTGTGCGGGCTGACCGTACTGAGCAGCTACCCGCTGCCCGCCACGGTCCGCGACGACGTCCTCGAAGAGGCGCTGTTCTGCCTGGACCGCGGGCAGGACCCGGCCGCCCTGGGCTACCCGGACGTCACCGCGCTCGGGTCGGCGCTGGCCGCGCTCGCCCCCGCCGGCGAC
>NZ_BAAHCA010000547.1:0-3329 GCF_054776295.1 Streptomyces sparsus | reverse complement strand
AGCCGACACCGCCCGCACCGTCGGCTGCCGGGCGGTGCACGGCTACCGCCGGCTGCTCGCCGACGACGAGGTGGAGGCCGTGTACGTGCCGCTGCCCGCGGCCCTGCACGCCGACTGGGTGGCGGCGGCCCTCGACGCGGGCAAGCACGTGCTGGCGGAGAAGCCGCTCACCACGGACGTCCGCCGCACCCGGGAGCTGTTCGCCGCGGCCCGCGCGGCCGGGCTCGCCCTGATGGAGAACGTGATGTTCGTCCGGCACGGGCAGCACGAAGCCGTGCGCAAGCTGATCGCGGACGGAACCCTCGGTGAACTCCGCTCCCTGCGAGCGGAGTTCACCGTGCCCGCGCGTCCCGCCGGGGACATCCGGCACCAGCGGGAGCTGGGCGGCGGCACGCTGTGGGACAACGGCGTCTATCCGGTCCGTGCCGCGCTGCACCTCCTCGGGCCCGACCTGCGGGTGCTGGGCGCCGGTCTCACCACGGCGGCGGACACTGGTGTGGACGTCTCCGGGGCCGCCCTGCTCCGCACGCCCGCCGGCGTCACCGCACAGCTCGCCTTCGGCCTCGACCACGCCTACCGCTCGGTCTACGAACTCACCGGCTCCCGGGCCCGGGTCACCGTCGACCGGGCGTTCACCCCGCCCGCCGACCACCGCCCGGTGATCCGCGTCGAGTACGGCGGCGGCACCGACACCCTCACCCTCGACGCGGAGGACCAGGTCTCGGCCACCCTGACCGCCTTCGCGGGCGCGGTCCGCACCGGGTCCTGCCCGGACGCCGCCGACTCCCTGCGGCAGGCGGAAAAACTGGCGGAGATATTGGCGCAAAGCTGACGCCGCTTGACGCCTCGACGTCACCCGACGGCGAATGGCACAGGTTTCCGGAGTTCGGCAAGAATTGACGGGAATTTGTCGAACCTCGCAAAGGCGTGTGAGTTCCCCTCATTATGCTGGGCGGATGTCTGCGTAAAAGGAGGGAAAGCGCGGCGAACGCGCGCCGACGGGTGACGGCGCGGATTCACGGACGTACGTGCGTCTCCGGCTCCTCGCCGAGGCCAAGCCGGCCTGCGTTTTCGTGGCGACCCGGCCGGCCGGAAACGGGAGAGCCACCGAGGCGGGACGCTCGGCGTCCGCCCGGTTCAGCCCGTACTTCGACAGCGGCCCGCCGCTCACCGGAGCGCAGCCCGGGAGGCATCCCCGGGACGCTCCAAGGGGGCCGCCCACGGCCCACCAGACAGGAGCAGACCATGACCTCGGACGTCGACCGACTGCGCACCCGGGTGCGGGAACTGGCTGACCGGGCAGAGATAACCGACCTGGTCAGCCGCTATGTGATCCTGCTCGACACCCAGGACGACCTCGGATTTGACGACTGCTGGCCGCGGTCCGTCTTCACCGAGGACGTGCGACTGGAGTTCCCGCTCGGCACCTTCCAGGGACTCGACGGCCTCGCCGAGTTCCACCACCGGGCCAAGGCCAAGTTCGCCCGCACCCACCATCTGGCCGCCAACCACCTCGTGGAACTGTCCGGCGACACCGCCACCGTGCGCTGCCAGATGCTGGCCACCCATGTCCAGACGGAGCAGGCCCGCGCCCAGGCCGGACCCGACCTGGCCCCGCTGTTCGAGGTGGGCGGCTACTACCTGGCCGAGGCGGTGCGCACCCCGGACGGCTGGCGCTTCCGCAGCTGGACCTGCCGCGTCGTCTGGCACCAGGGCACCGGTCAGGTGCCTCTGGACTGACGCCGGCGCCGAGCGCCCGGCCCGCGACGAACCACGTGCCGGCACGGCAGTCCCGAAGTGACGAAGGCGCTGTTCAGGCGGCGTTGACTTCAACAAGGCTTCAAGTTCTAGCGTGTCGCACATCAGCCTTCCGGTCCGCCCCGAGCCGGGCCCTGCGTATCAGGAGATGAGCGGATGACGAACCACCACCCCACCCCGAAGGCCCGGACGGCAGGCGGCAACCCAGCGGTGCTCGCCGTCATGCTGCTCGCCTCCACCCTGACCGTCATGGCCGGCGCCATCATCGCGCCCGTGCTGGAGGTGATCCGCGGAGACCTCGGACTCAGCGGCACCGCGGCCGGATTCATCATCACCACCCACGGCCTCACCATCGCGCTCGCCAGCCCGCTGGTGGGCCGGCTCATCGACCGGGTCGGGGTGCGCACCCCGCTCGTCGCCGGACTGCTGCTCTACGGCGTGGCGGGCTCCTCGGGCGCCGTCATCGACTCCTACGTCGGGCTGCTGCTCAGCCGGATGGTCTTCGGGCTGGCCGCCGCCGCGGTGTTCGCCGGCACCACCGTGGCCATGCTGGCTCTCTACCGCGGCGCCCAGCGCGACCGGGTGATGGGCTGGCGGTCCACCGCGATGAGCATGGGCGGCATCGTCTGGCCGCTGCTCGGCGGCGCCGTAGGCGGCCTGTCCTGGCACGCCCCCTTCCTGATCTACGCCGTCGGCATCCCGCTCGGCCTGGCCGCCTGGTGGATCCTGCCCCGCACCGACGCCGCCACCGCGTCCGAAGCGGCAGCCGAAGCCGACACCGGTGACGCCGCAGGGCGTGCGGCCACCGACCGCGACGAAGCCCCCGGCGCCCCTGGGCACGCCGAGCACGGCCAAGGCGACCGCGCCGGCATCCTCACCCTGCTGCGCCGCAGCCCCGCGCTGCTCGGGCACTACGCCCTGCTGGTCATCTCCTCGGTGCTGCTGTACGCGCTCGCCATCTTCATGCCCATCCGGCTCGGTGAGGTCGGCGTCAAGGAGCCCTTCCTGGTGGCGCTGGTCAGCATGGCCAGCACGATCGCGATGAGCCTCGTCGGCCTCGTCTACGCCCGGGTCCGTTCCCACCTCGGCTATCCGGCGCTGCTGCGCAGCTCGGCCGGCCTGTGGCTCGGCGCCTTCCTCATCCTGGGCGTCACCAACTCGCCATGGGTGATGGCAGCGGCCATGGGACTGTTCGGACTCGGCCTGGGCATCCTGATGCCCGCCGTCACCGTGCTCATCTCGGACAGCGCGCCCGCCGAGCAGCAGGGCCGGGCGGTCGCCCTCTCCGGCACGGCCAGCTTCGCCGGCCAGTTCGCCTCTCCACTGCTGCTGGGTCCGGTCGTCGACGCCACCTCCACCAAGACGGGGTATCTGGGAGCGGCGGGGCTGGCCGCCGTCGTCCTGCTCGTGCTGCTGGTCGTGCGCATCACCACGCCGGTCGAGCAGGTCGAGTTGGGCACCGACGACGCCGAGCCCCGCGCCGCGACCAAGCCGTCCTGAGGTTCCCGCTCCCGCCCGTACCGCCCGCCCGGCTGCCGCGACACCGCTCCTGACGGTGCTGCGGCAGCCGG
>NZ_BAAHCA010000546.1:0-3333 GCF_054776295.1 Streptomyces sparsus | reverse complement strand
GGAGGTGGGCGGCGTCACCGGCGGGGCGCGGAAACCGGCGTCCTGCGGTGTCACCGCTCTGCCCATCCGCCGCGACAGCGCCACCGCGACGAACTGCGCGGCCTGGGGGCGCGGTTCGGTGCCGGCCAGCCAGTGGGCGACGGTGGTGCGGTCGTACCGCAGCCGGGTGCCGATCTCGGCGGCCAGCGCGTTCACCGAGCGGGCGAGCGCCTCCTGGGTCCAGTCGGCCTCGCCCAGGAGTGCCCGGAGTCGGGTGTTCGGCGTGCGCTGGAGGGACATGACTTCTTGGTCTCACGGCGGCGGAGTGCGCCGTCAGGGCGTACGGGAGCACGGCGGCTTGGTGCCGGTGCCTCCACCTCACTCGAACGGAGACGTATTCGGTCAGGTGCGTGCCTGGTACTGGCGCTCGGACCGGCCGGTGCGCAACGGTCGGGCCATGAATGATCCCTTTGCATATGCCGATGTCGTGTCTTCTGCCGATTTCCCGGACTGCCTCCCGCTGTGGGGAAGTGCTGCGCCGGAATCGCCGTTTCCGCCCCGTCCGCCGGCCTTTCGCGACTGCTCACGAGTGGTCGGGGCGCCGCCCGGAGAGGCCGTTCCGAGCCCGTTGGTGAGTGCGCTGGCGAGCCCGGCGGTGCTCGCACCGGCAGGAGCGGTGCCGACGAGCGCGGCACCGGCGAGTGCCGCATCGGCGATTCGGCCGACCGGTCCCGCCACCCGGGGCCGGTCCCACGGCGGGGCGGCGGTCGCCGCCACCCGTTGACGCACGCATGGTTGCCTCGGGGAACTTTCTCGGTACAGTCGGGCCCACCGAGTTCCGAGCCCACTGTCACTGCCGACACGCTGTCCGCGAGGGAGACCCATGGTCGAGAACACCGGAGCGCTGCGGATCTGCCCACTGTGCGAGGCGACGTGCGGCCTACGCGTCACCGTCGAGCAGGGGCGGATCACCGCGGCCCGAGGCGATCGTGACGACGTGTTCAGCCGAGGCTTCATCTGCCCCAAGGGTGCCTCCTTCGGGCAGTTGGACAGTGATCCGGACCGTCTGACCCGCCCGCTGGTGCGATCCGGCGGAAAGCTGCGGGAGACCGGGTGGGACGAGGCGTTCGCCGCGCTCGCCGCCGGTCTCGGCGGTGTCCTCCGGGAGGCGGGCCCGGAGTCCGTCGCGGTGCTGCTGGGCAACCCCAACGTGCACACCGTGGCGGGGGCGCTGTACCCCCGTGTGCTGATGGGGGCGTTGCCCGGGGCCGCGCTGTACACCGCCAGCACCCTGGACCAGATGCCCAAGCACGTCTCCAGCGGGCTGCTCTACGGCGATCCGGACGCCATCCCCGTGCCCGACCTCGACCGTGCCGACCACCTGCTGGTGATCGGCGCCAACCCGGTCGAGTCCAACGGCAGCCTGTGCACCGCGCCCGACTTCCCAGGCCGGCTGAAGGCGCTGCGCCGACGCGGCGGCACGCTCACCGTGGTCGATCCGCGCCGCACCAGGACCGCGGCGCTGGCCGACCGGCACGTCGCGGTGCGTCCCGGCGGTGACGCGCTGCTGCTGATGGCGATGGTGCACACCCTGTTCGACGAGGACCTGGTCGACACCGGCCCCGCCGGTCCGCACCTCAGCGGGATCACCGACGTGCGGCGGCTGGCGTCCGACTTCCCGCCCGAGGCCGTGGCCGAAGGCTGCGACGTACCGGCGGACACCATTCGCGAGCTCACGAGGGAACTGGCCGCCGCGCCGCGGGCGGCCGTGTACGGGCGGGTCGGCAGCACCACGGTCGAGTTCGGCACCCTGACCAGCTGGCTGGTGGACGTGCTGACCGCGCTCACCGGCAACCTCGACCGGCCGGGCGGCCTGATGTTCCCGCTGTCGGCCACCGGGCGGGCGCCCGGCCCGGCGGGGCCGGGCCGGGGCTTCCGCACCGGCCGCCGGCACAGCCGGGTCAGCGGGTACCCGGAGGTCAAGGCGGAGTTCCCGATGGCCGCCCTCGCCGAGGAGATCGACACCCCGGGGGAGGGGCGCACCCGGGCGGTGATCACCGTCGGCGCCAACCCGGTGCTCTCCGCGCCGGACGGCGACCGGCTGGACGCTGCGCTGGCCGGACTGGACTTCATGGTCAGCGTCGACCCCTACCTCAACGAGACGGCCCGGCACGCCCACGTGGTGCTGCCGCCGCCCCGCCCCAGCCGCAGCCCGCACTTCGACTTCGCGCTCAACACCCTGGCGGTGCGCAACCAGGTCCGCTACTCCCGGCCGGTCGTGCCGGCGGGCAAGGAGGAACTGCCGGAGACGGAGATCCTGGCCCGGCTGGTGCTCAGCGCGATCGGCCGGCCCGACGCGCCGCCGGAGTCGGTGGACGCGGACGTCATCAGCCGCCGGCTCGGCAAGGCCGTCACCGACCCCCGCTCGCCCGTGCACGGCCGCGACCCGGCCGAACTCGGCCGGGAACTGGCCGGTGCCGACGGCCCGGAACGCCGGCTCGACATGATGCTGCGGCTCGGCCCCTACGGTGACGGTTTCGGGGCGGATCCCGAGGGCCTCACGCTGGAGCGCCTGCTCGCGCACCCGCACGGCATGGACCTGGGGCCGCTGCGGCCCCGGCTCCCCGGCGTGCTGAGCACCCCGTCCGGCACCGTCGAACTGTGCCCGCCGGCCGTCGCGGCGGACGTGCCCAGGCTGCTGGGCAGTCTGCGGCGGGCCTCCGAGGCCGTCGTCCTGGTCGGGCGCAGGCACCTGCGGTCCAACAACAGCTGGATGCACAACGTGCCCGCGCTGCGCGGCGGCAGCAACCGCTGCACGCTCCAGGTGCACCCGGACGACGCCGCCCGGTACGGGCTGGCCGACGGAACCACCGCCCGGATCAGCGCGGCGGGCGGGGCCGTCGAGGCGGTCGTGGAGTTCAGCGCGACGATGCGTCCGGGCGTGGTGAGCCTGCCGCACGGCTGGGGCCACGACCGGCCGGGCACCCGGATGTCCGTCGCCGCGACCGAACCGGGCGTGAACGTGAACCAGTTGCTGGACGGTTCGCTGCTGGACCCGCTCTCCGGGACGGCCGTGCTGAACGGTTTCCCGGTGCGGATCGAGCCGGTCGCCGAGCCGGCCGGGGCGCATACGTGAGCCACAGCACGTGGCGGGTTGCTGACACCCCAAACTAGCGGCGCTAGTTTGGGGGGATGCAGGCACACGACGCTATGTACATCGACGGCTCCTGGCGCCCCGCCCCCGGCGCCGGGTCGATCGACGTCCTCAACCCCGCCGACGAGAGTGTGATCGGCCGGGTCCCCGCCGGCACCCCCGACGACATCGACGCCGCGGTCCGGGCGGCGCGCGCGGCG
>NZ_BAAHCA010000545.1:0-3337 GCF_054776295.1 Streptomyces sparsus | reverse complement strand
CCCGAACGCGCCGCCGAGTGACCCTGCTCAAACCGCACGGCCGTTTGAGCAGGGCACTCAGCGGATACGCTCGCGGCATGGTCACTGCGCCCCGGATCCTTGTCGCCTCCAACCGCGGTCCCGTCTCCTACACGGTCGACGAGGACGGCTCGCTGTCCGCCAGGAGGGGCGGCGGCGGCCTGGTGTCGGGGCTGTCCGCGATCGGCCCGGACGCGGAGGCGCTGTGGGTGTGCGCCGCGCTGACCGACGGCGACCGCACCGCCGCCCGCCGCGACGAGGGCCGGCTGCCACTCGCCGAGACGGGCGACCAACAGGTGCGCATGCTGGACATCGACCCGGCCGTGTTCGCCGACGCCTACAACGGCGTCGCCAACTCCGTGCTGTGGTTCGTCCACCACCTGCTCTACCAGACGCCGCTGGAGCCCGCCTTCGACACCGCCTTCGAGGCCCAGTGGGCGGCCTACGAGGCGTACAACACCGCGTTCGCCGACGCCCTCGCCGAGGACGCCGCCGAGGGCGCGACGGTGCTCGTGCAGGACTACCACCTGACGCTGGTGCCCGGCATGCTCCGCGAGCGCCGTCCGGACCTGCGCATCGGCCACTTCTCCCACACGCCGTGGGCCCCGTCGGACTACTACCGCATGCTGCCCGACCAGGTCGCGGAGGCCGTGCTGCGCGGCGTTCTCGGCGCGGACCGGGCGGCGTTCCTCACCTGGCGCTGGGCCGAGGCCTTCACCGCCTGCTGCGCCGACCTGCTGGGCGCCTCGGTGATCTCCGCCGACGGTGAGCTGCTCGTCTCCCTCGACGGCCACACCACCCGGATCGGCGTGCACGGCCTGGGTGCCGACGCCGACTTCCTCCGCGAGCGCTCCCGGCGCGACGACGTCGAGGAACGGCTCGCCCTGCTGCGCGAGCAGATCGGCGGCAGCGACCGCCGGACGATCGTGCGGGTGGACCGCACGGAGCTGTCCAAGAACATCGTGCGCGGCCTGCACGCCTTCCGCCGCCTGCTCGACGACCACCCCGAGTGGCGCGAACGCGTCGTGCACGTCGCCTTCGCCTACCCCTCCCGGCAGGACCTCGCCGTCTACCGCGACTACACCGCGGAGGTGTCCCGGGTCGCCGAGGAGATCAACAAGACCTACGGCACCCCGGGCTGGACGCCGATCGTGCTGCACGTCAAGGACGACTTCGCCCGCTCGCTGGCCGCCTACCGGCTGGCCGACGTGGCGCTCGTCAACCCCATCAGGGACGGCATGAACCTCGTCGCCAAGGAGGTCCCGGTGGTGTCCGACGAGGGCTGCGCACTGGTCCTGTCCCGCGAGGCCGGCGCGCACGCCGAACTCGGCGAGCACTCCTTCACCGTCAACCCCTACGACATCACCGACACCGCACGCGCCCTGCACGAGGCCCTGCTGCTGCCGGACGCCGAACGCGCCGAGCGCAGCAAGCGCCTCGCCGCTGCCGCGACCGCGCTGCCCCCGACCCGCTGGTTCCTCGACCAGCTCCACGCCCTGGAGCAGTAGGCGCCGCCGCTCCGCGGTCGCGGGGCTGTCTCCCGGCGGCGCGCTCCGGGTCCCGGCCCGTCCCTCCACGTTCCCCTCGGAACCGTCGTTTCCGCTGGTCGCGGCCCTGACCGTCCCGGGACGTCCCAGGTTCGCCCGGCGACGTGGACAGCCCGCTTCCGGTCGGCCAGCGTGAGGGCCGAACGGGCCGGTGGGGCCGGACGCTCCCCACCGCCGGCGTGCCGCCCCACGACCGGGGACGCGCGCGCCGTGTGCCGCGGAGCGACGGAAACAGGGGAAAGACATGCTGACCGAGACGGTGTTCCGGACCGCCGACGTGCCCGCCCCGGACCGGTTCGACGCGTGGCGGGAGTGCATGGGGTCCGTCATGGCGCCCATGGACATCACCAGCGACCACGCCTCGGACTTCATGGCCCACCAGCGGCTGATACAGCTCGGCGCGGTGTCGGTGTGGCCGGTGACGATGCACCCGTCCCGGTACAGCAGGACCCGGAAGCTGGTGCGGCAGTCCGACCCGGAGCTGTACCACCTGACGCTCGTCCTGCCGGGCAGCGCGACGCTGGGCGTCACCCACGAGGACCAGCGGACCACGCACCGCGCACATGACCTCTACCTGCTCGACTCGTCCCGGCCGTACGACGTCGGGGCCGGCGAGGAGCAGGGGCTGATAGTGGGGGTCGGCGTGGAGATCCCCAAGGCGCTGCTGCCGCTCTCCGGCAAGGAGCGCCTGGACCCGCTGCTCGGGCGGCGGCTGTCCGGGCGGGACGGCTTCGGCGCGCTCCTGGTGCAGTTCCTCACCCGGCTGACGGCCGGCGGTGACACCTACCGGGCCGCGGACGTGCCCCGGCTCTGCGACATCCTGCTCGACCTGGTCGCCGGACTGCTGGCGAACGAGCTGGACGGCGACGCGGTGCCGTCCGCCCCGTCCCGCGACCGGGCCACGGTCCTGCGGGTCCGCGACCACGTCCAGCGGCACCTGCACGACCCGCAGCTGTCACCGCGGACCGTCGCGGCGGCCCACCACCTCTCCATCCGGCAACTGCACCGGCTGTTCGAGGCGGAGGACGTCTCGGTGGCCGGCCTCATCCGGGAACGCCGGCTGGAGCGCGCCCGGCGCGACCTCACCGACCCGGCGACCACCGGCACCCCCGTACAGGCGATCGCCGCCCACTGCGGCTTCACCTCCCCCGCGCACTTCAGCCGGGCCTTCCGCGCCGCCTACGGCGTCACCCCCGGCGAGTACCGGCGCTCCGCGGCCGGCTGACACCGTCGGCGCGCGGCGTCAACCACCCGTCCCCGGTCGTCAACGACACGGGAGGACACCGGCGGCAGGCTCGGAGCTGACGACAGCCCCACCGGGTTCGCACCCGGCACAAGCAGCGAGAGGAATCCCATGGTGAAGCAGAGCAAGCTCCGGCTCCGTGTGGTCGGCGGCATCGTGGCGGCGGTGGCGACGGCCGGACTGGTCTCCCCCGCGGCGGCGCAGGCGGCGCCCAGCGCCGACAGCGGCACCCACGCCGCGGCGAGCGACGTGCGGGCCATGGCGACCTGGCGCACGATCAGCACCCACCGCACGTCGTTCACGTGCGCCGGGCAGAAGGCCGCGGTCGAACTGTCCACGAACTGGGTCCTGCGCTGCCAGAAGGCCGGCACCTTCACCTACCACCTGCAGCGCTACTCCTGAGCCCGGCCCGGTCCCCGGCGGAAAGGCGGCCACGCCCCGCCGGGGGCCGCTGGTCCCTGGCGGACCGGCCGGGTGCAGCCCAACCGGTTGGGCCCTACCGACCGGTTGAGCCCTGCGGGGCCGGCCG
>NZ_BAAHCA010000544.1:0-3348 GCF_054776295.1 Streptomyces sparsus | reverse complement strand
GCCCCGCTCGGCCGCCCGGCCCCCTGCCTCAGCCGGCGGCCACGTACTCCCGCAGGTGGCGGGCGGTAAGCGAGTCGCCGTGCGCCACCAGGTCGGCGGGCGTGCCGGTGAAGACGACCCGGCCGCCGTCCTGGCCCGCGCCCGGCCCCAGGTCGATGATCCAGTCCGCGTGGGCCATCACCGCCTGGTGGTGCTCGACGACGATCACGGTGTTGCCGTCGTCCACCAACCGGTCGAGCAGCGCGAGCAGTTGGTCGACGTCGGCCAGGTGCAGCCCGGTCGTCGGCTCGTCCAGCACGTAGGTGGCGGCCTTCTCCGCCATGTGGATGGCCAGTTTGAGCCGCTGCCGCTCGCCGCCGGAGAGGGTCGTCAGCGGCTGGCCGAGGCCGAGGTAGGACAGGCCCACGTCGACCAGCCTGGCCAGCACCGCGCGGGCGGCGCCCGGACCGACGAAGTCGAACGCCTCCGCCACCGACATGGCCAGGACCTCGCTGATGTCCTTGCCGCGCAGCTTGTGGGTCAGCACCTCGGGCATGTACCGCTTGCCCTCGCACTGCTCGCAGACGGAGGCGACACCGGCCATCATCGCCAGGTCGGTGTAGACGAGACCGATGCCCTTGCAGTGCTGGCAGGCACCCGAGGAGTTGGCGCTGAACAGGCCCGGCTTGACGCCGTTGGCCTTCGCGAAGGCCGCCCGCACCGAGTCGAGCAGCCCGGTGTAGGTCGCCGGGTTGCTGCGCCGCGACCCGCGGATCGGCGACTGGTCGACGGTCACCACACCCGGGCGGCCCGGCAGTGAGCCGTGGATCAGTGAGCTCTTGCCCGAACCGGCGACGCCCGTGACGGCGGTCAGCACCCCCAGCGGGATGTCCACGTCCACGTCGCGCAGGTTGTGCCGGCCGGCGCCGCGGATCGGCAGCGTCCCGCGCGGCTCCCGGACCTTCTCCCGCAGCCTCGCCCGGTGGCCCAGGTGCCGTCCGGTGAGGGTGCCGGAGGCCCGCAGCCCCGGCACGTCCCCCACGTAGCAGACCTCACCGCCGGCGGCGCCGGCCCCCGGGCCGAGATCCACCACGTGGTCGGCGATCGCGACCACCTCCGGCTTGTGCTCCACCACCAGCACCGTGTTGCCCTTGTCCCGGAGCCGCAGCAGCAGGTCGTTCATGCGCCGGATGTCGTGCGGGTGCAGCCCCACGGTCGGCTCGTCGAAGACGTAGGTGACGTCGGTCAGGCTGGACCCGAGGTGCCGCACCATCTTCACCCGCTGCGCCTCGCCGCCGGAGAGCGTGCTGGCCTCCCGGTCGAGACTGAGGTACCCCAGTCCGATCTCGACCAGCGATTCCAGGGTGTGGCGCAGTGACGCCACCACCGGCCCCACCGAGGCGTCGTCGACCTCCCGGCTGAACTCCGCCAGGTCGCTGATCTGCATCGCCGCGCACTCGGCGATGTCCCTCCCGTTGACCTTCGCGGACAGCGCCGCGCTGTTCAGCCTGCGGCCGCCGCACGACGGGCAGGACGTGAAGGCCACCGCCCGGTCCACGAACGCCCGGATGTGGGACTGCATCGACTCCCGGTCCTTGGCGAGGTACACCCGCTGCACCTTCACCACCAGGCCCTCGTAGCTGAGGTTGCCGCCGTTGACGGTGAGCTTGGTGGCCGGCTTGTGCAGCAGGTCCTCCCACTGCTGGGAGGTGTAGTCCTTCAGCTTGGCGTCCGGATCGACCAGCCCGGAGTGCGCGATGACCTGCCAGTACCAGGAACCGACCGCGAAGCCGGGCACGGTGATCGCACCCTCGTTCAACGACAGTTCGACGTCCACGAGTTGGTCGACGTCGATGGCCGACACCCGGCCCAGCCCCTCGCACTCGGGGCACATGCCCTCCGGGCTGTTGAAGCTGAACGCGGTGGCGGAACCGGCGTACGGCACGCCGACCCGGCTGAAGACGATGCGCAGCAGGGTGTAGGCGTCGGTGGCGGTGCCCACCGTGGAGCGGGAGTTGACGCCCATACGCTCCTGGTCGACGACGATCGCGGCGCTCAGGTTGTGCAGCGCGTCCACGTCCGGGCGGCCCAGGGTCGGCATGAACGACTGGACGAACGCGGTGTAGGTCTCGTTGATCAACCGCTGCGACTCGGCCGCGATCGTGCCGAAGACCAGCGAGGACTTGCCGGATCCGGACACGCCGGTGAACACCGTCAGGCGGCGCTTGGGTATGTCCAGCGAGATGTCGGCGAGGTTGTTCTCCCGGGCGCCCCGGACCTGGATCAGGTCGTGGCTGTCCGCCGCGGCGCGGCCGTCGGCTCGCTGCGGGGACGCGCTCGGCTGGCTCGGGGAAGGCTGGGGTGGGGGTGGCTGGTGCGGGAGTGGATGTGCGTGTGGTGCGGACGGTTGGAACCGCTCCCCGGAGGGTTCGGAGCCCATCACGACCTCCTGGTATCTTTACGCCGTAAAGAGTTACCCGCGCACATTACATTACGCCGTAAGGAGTTGCTGATGGCCGTGTTCGCCGGACAGGGCGACGCCCGTCGGTCGATGGCCCTGCTGTGGCGCGACACCGCCTCGGCCCCGGCCCGCCCCACGCCGGGCCCCAAGCCCGCGCTCAGCGTGGACGCCATCGTGGACGCGGCGATCTCACTCGCCGACACCGAGGGAATGTCCGCGCTCTCCATGCGGGCGGTCGGCAACCGGCTCGGCCGGACGGCCATGGCGCTCTACACCTACGTGCCCAGCAAGAGCGAACTGCTCGACCTCATGCACGACCGCGCACTGGCCGAACTGCCCACCTCCTACGACGTGTCGCAGGGGTGGCGGCCCGCGCTCGCCGCCTGGGCCGACGACATGATGGCCTTCTACGTGCGGCACCCCTGGATGCTCCAGGTGTCCCAGGCCCGCCCGGTGCTCGGCCCGAACGAGTTCGTCTTCATGGAGACCCTGCTGCGCGTGCTCAGCGGCACCGGCCTGCCGGCCCGCGTGCAGACCGGCATCGTCGGCGCCCTCGTGCACTACGTGCGCGGCGCCGCCCAGGCCGTCGCCGAGTCCCGCCAGGCGGCGGCGACCACCGGGATGTCCGACGACGAGTGGTGGTACTCCCGCTCCGCGATGCTGGAGGAGGTCGCGCCGGACTTCGCCGCCCGCTTCCCGCTCCTGACCCGGCTGGAGGGCGAGCGCGCCTTCGAACCGGAGGACGAGACCGTCCCGTACCTCGAACAGGCCGCCCGCAGCGCCTTCACCACCGGCCTGACCGTCCTGCTCGACGGCATCACCACCGCCGAACACGCCGCAGCCACCGCGCCCCCGGCCGACCCGCCCGAGGGCGCGTGAGCGGACCTGCCCGTGCGGCGGGCCCACGG
>NZ_BAAHCA010000543.1:0-3355 GCF_054776295.1 Streptomyces sparsus | reverse complement strand
GCCGGGGACATCGCGTCCCCGGCGGCCACGGCCTGCTTACTGTTCTCGGGGCCGGGTCCCTCAGTCCTGTGGCGGTCGTCCCTCCTGGGACCCCGCCTGGGTGGGCGTGCCGAGCACGGCTCCGGCGTGGGCCTTGGCGGTGGGGTCACGCCGGGACTTGAGCAGGCTGGCCACGGTGGTGACGGCCAGGACCCCGCCGATCACCACGAGCGAGAGGCCGGTGCTGATCTCGGGGACCGCGGAGCTGAGGCCGTGGGCCCAGTGCAGGATCAGCTTGACGCCGATGAACGCCAGGATCAGGGCCAGTCCGGCGGAGAGGTACACCAGCCGGTCGAGCAGGCCGGTCACCAGGAAGAACAGCGCCCTGAGGCCCAGCAGCGCGAAGGCGTTCGCGGTGAAGACGATGTAGGGCTCCTCCGTGACGCCGAACACCGCGGGGATGGAGTCGAGGGCGAAGAGGATGTCCGTGCCGCCGATGGCGATGAACACGACGAACAGCGGCGTGACCATCCGCCGGCCCGCCACGCGGGTCGTCAGCCGGCCGCCGACGTAGGTGTCCATCACGGGCAGCACACGCCGGCAGGTGCGCACCAGGACGTTGTTCTCCACGTCCGGGTCCTCGTTGCGGTGCCGGAACAGCTGGACGGCCGTCCACAGCAGCAGCAGGCCGAAGATGAGGAACATGAAGGAGAAGAGCGACAGCAGGGTCGCGCCCAGGGCGATGAAGATCACCCGCAGGATCAGGGCGGCGATGATGCCGAAGGTGAGCACGCGGTGCTGGTGCTCCTTGGGCACCGCGAACGTCGACATGATGAGCACGAAGACGAAGAGGTTGTCGACCGACAGGCTCTTCTCCACGATGTAGCCGGCGAAGTACTCCGCGCCGTAGTCCCATCCCACCTGGCTGGCGAAGACCACACCGAAGGCCACGGCGACCGCGATGTAGAACACCGACCAGATGGTCGCCTCGCGGAAGCCGACCGCGTGCGGGCGTACCGTGCCCAGCACCAGGTCGAGCGCCAGCAAACCCAGGATCACGCCGATGGTCAGCGTCCAACCGAGAGCGGTGACCTCCACCCCACACCTCCATATCGCCTCGTGCTCCGCCGACGGCGGACCGTAGTACGGCGCCCGTGGACCGTTCCGGGGGAACCGTGCCGGACGCCAGCCACGATCATGCCCCAGGATCCGCCTCGGATGCCCGTCGCGGCGCAGCGAAACGGCGGCGGGCGTCCGGCGGGCCCGCCGCACGCAGGCAGGGCCTGCGCGCCCGACGGGCCGGTGGCCGGGAGGTCAGCCCATCGGCACGATCGCGGTCGGGGCGTGGGCGGCCTCGGTGGCCAGCTCCTCGAACTCGTTGACCTTGTCCAGGTCACCGCCGCTCATGGAGATGTTGGTGACCCGCTCCAGGATGGCTTCGACGACGACCGGGACGCGGTGTTCCGCGGCCAGCTTCTTGGCCTGCTCGAACGCGGGCAGCAGCTGGTCGGGCTCGGTCACCCGGATGGCCTTGCAGCCCAGTCCCTCGGCGACCCGCACGTGGTCGACGCCGTAGACGCCCAGTTCGGGGGCGTTGAGGTTCTCGAAGGACAGCTGGACCTGGTAGTCCATGTCGAAGTTGCGCTGCGCCTGCCGGATCAGCCCCAGATAGGAGTTGTTGACCAGCACGTGCACGTAGGGGATGCGGAACTGCGCGCCGACGGCCAGCTCCTCGATCATGAACTGGAAGTCGTAGTCGCCGGAGAGCGCCACCACGGTCGCGTCGGGGTCGGCGGTGGCCACCCCGAGCGCGGCTGGGATCGTCCAGCCCAGCGGTCCGGCCTGCCCGCAGTTGATCCAGTGCCGGGGCCGGTAGACGTGCAGGAACTGGGTGCCGGCGATCTGCGAGAGGCCGATGGTCGAGACGTAGCGGGTCTCCGGGCCGAACGCCCGGTTCATCTCCTCGTAGACGCGCTGCGGCTTGATCGGCACGTTGTCGAAGTGGGTGCGCCGCTGCAGCCGCGCGCGGCGCTGCCGGGTGGACTCCGCCCAGGCGCCGCGGTCGGGCAGCTGCCCGGCGTCCCTCAGCTCGCGGGCCACCTCGACGAACAGGGCCAGCGCCGCTCCGGCGTCCGAGACGATGCCGTAGTCGGGGGCGAACACCCGCCCGATCTGTGTGGGTTCGATGTCCACGTGCACGAAGGTGCGGCCCTCGGTGTAGACGTCGAGGTTGCCGGTGTGCCGGTTGGCCCAGCGGTTGCCGATGCCCAGGACGAAGTCGGACTCCAGGAACGTCGCGTTGCCGTAGCGGTGCGAGGTCTGGAGGCCGACCATTCCCGCGTTGAGCGGGTGGTCGTCGGCGATGGTCCCCCAGCCCATGAGGGTGGGGACCACCGGAACGCCGGTCAGTTCGGCGAACTCCACCAGCAGCCGGTCGGCGTCGGCGTTGATGATGCCGCCGCCCGCGACGATCAGCGGCCGCTCGGACTCGGCCAGCATGGTGAGCGCCTTCTCGATCTGCCGGCGGCTGGCGGCCGGCCGGTGCACCGGCAGCGGCTCGTAGGTGTCCGGGTCGAACTCGATCTCCGTCATCTGGACGTCCAGCGGCAGGTCGATCAGCACCGGGCCCGGGCGTCCGGACCGCATCAGGTGGAAGGCCTGCTGGAAGGCGCCCGGCACCTGGGCGGGCTCCAGGACGGTCATCGCCATCTTGGTGACGGGCTTGGCGATGGACTCGATGTCGACTGCCTGGAAGTCCTCCTTGTGCAGCCGGGAGGTCGGCGCCTGTCCGGTGACGCACAGGATCGGGATCGAGTCGCCGCTCGCCGAGTAGAGGCCGGTGATCATGTCGGTGCCGGCGGGGCCGGAAGTGCCGATGCACACCCCGATGTTGCCGGCCTCGGCCCGGGTGTAGCCCTCGGCCATGTGGGAGGCGCCCTCGACGTGGCGCGCGAGCTTGTGCTCGATGCCCCCGGCAGCACGGAGTGCCGCGTAGAAGGGGTTGATCGCAGCGCCCGGGACGCCGAACGCGATGTCGACGCCTTCCCGCTTGAGGATCTCGACTGCTGCGCGAGCGGCGGTCATTCGAGCCATCTGAGTTCTCCTGGGTGGGCCGATGGAGGCACGCTCCCCGCTCTGCCGGCCACTGGCCAACTTCCACAATGCGAAAGAAGCGTTCTGCTATACGGAAGTCAATCTAGAAGGGCGCCTGTCGGGAGTCAAGGGATCAGGCATCCCGGAGAGGGCGACACGAGGCGAGGGCGAGGCCGCCCAGGCATGCGGGGGCACGCCGCGGCGTCGGCTGCGGCGGCTGCGTCGAGGGGTGACGGTGGTGACGGCGGCAACGGCGGTGCGCACGGTCGCGTCGGGCGCGGCG
>NZ_BAAHCA010000542.1:0-3362 GCF_054776295.1 Streptomyces sparsus | reverse complement strand
CGCGCGGGGGCGTGGGCGCGGAGCATGCGGGAGGCGGCGGCTGCGCGCAGTACGGCAGGTGCCAGGGCGGGCCGGAGGCGGAGCGGCGAGTGGGCGGTGGAGGCGTCAGCGCAGCCGGGCGACGCGCCAGATGGCCAGGGCCACGAGCGTGGTCACGATCAGCGCGTACAGCAGCGCCATGCGCCAGTTCGTGCGGGCGCCGGAACCTCGCGGCGCCAGCCCCGGCCAGGTGAGGCCGACCCGGCGGGCGGCCATCATCCCCCAGCCGGCGGCGCAGCAGCTGATGAGCAGTCCGAGCATGGCGACGACGGCACCGCCGTCCCCGAACTCGAAGGCGAGCGGGAAGGCGAACATCAACGAGCCTGTCGCCGCCAGGACCACGATCGGGGCGAGCTGCCAGATGCGCAGGCGCCGCGGCGGGCGCAGCTCCCCGTAGGACTCGCCCCCGGGCGCCTCCGCGGGGCCGTCTTCCAGCGGTTCCAGTACAGGGTCGTCGCTTTCGCGAGGGCCGGCCTCCATCGCCACGCACCCTCCCAGCTACGACTCTCGGCATTGCGGCTGAGGCTCGATGATGGCACGGCGCAAGGCCCGTCCACGCCGTCAGAAGCGACCCGATGCCATCACGTGATCAGGCTGTGACCGGTCGTTCGACGAGTGCCAGCGCCTCCGCGGCGAGTTGCGCGGCCCGGTCCCCGTCGCCGCTGAGCCAGTGCACCCGCGGGTCGCGACGGAACCAGGAGTCCTGGCGGCGCGCGAACCGCTTGGTCGCCCGCACGGTCTCCGCCCTCGCGTCGTCCATCGAGCACTCGCCGGCCAGCGCGGACAGCACCTGCTGGTAACCGAGGGCCCGGGCGGCGGTACGTCCCTCGCGGAGCCCGCCGGCCTCCAGTTCCCGGACCTCGTCGACGAGACCGCCCTCCCACATCCGGTCGACGCGCAGGGTGATCCGGCGGTCCAGTTCCGGTCGTTCCACGTGCACGCCGATCTGCACGGTGTCGTAGGCGCCCGGCTGGGCGTCCGGCCCCGGCAGGTTCGCGGTGAAGGGCCGACCGGTGATCTGGATGACCTCCAGGGCCCGGACGATGCGCCGGCCGTTGCTGGGCAGGATCGCGCGGGCCGCCTCCGGGTCGGCGGACGCCAGACGTGCGTGCAGCGGTCCGCTGCCGTGCTCCGCCAGCTCGGCCTCCAGCGCCGCCCGCACGTCGGGGTCGGTTCCGGGGAACTCGAGGGCGTCGATCGCTCCGCGCACGTAGAGGCCGGAACCGCCGACGAGCACGGGATGGCGGCCTTCGGCGAGCAGCCGGTCGATCTCGGCGCGGGCCAGCCGCTGGTACTCGGCGACGCTGGCGGCGACCGTCACGTCCCAGATGTCCAGCAGCCGGTGCGGGACGCCGCCCCGCTCGGCGGGCGTCAACTTGGCGGTGCCGATGTCCATACCCCGGTAGAGCTGCATCGAGTCCGCGTTGACGACCTCACCGCCCAGCCGCTGCGCGAGGGCCACGCTCAGATCGGACTTTCCGGCCGCGGTGGGGCCGACTACGGCGATGACCCGGGGGGAGGGAGGTGCGTTCTTCACAGTGCCCAGTCTCGCAAAGGCCGGACGGGCCGCACGAACGGGCGACGTGACGTGCCCGCGGCCCCCTCGTTCCCCCATCTTGAGGTTTCCCGAGGCCCCGGAGGGGCCCCTGGGTGACGTCCCGGGGGCTCCGGGCCCGGTTCACGCCGCGCCGGATGGCCGCCGACGGCCGTCCGCTACGGCGCCCGGGAGGAGGAGCCCGCCGCACACGTCGACAGACCGGACGGTCGACATCCAGACAGGAGCAGACATGAGCGTGTTTTCCTGGGTGAGGGACAAGGTGTCCCGCACCCCGCAGGGGAATCCCGGATCACCGGAGCCCGGGGCACAGGAGCCCGGGGCGCAGGAGCCCGGGGCACAGGAGGCCGGGGCACAGGACTCAGGCGGTGCGGAGTCGTCCGCGTCGGCGGTCCCGGCCGAGCAGGCGGCTCCGGCCGCCGGGCCGGAGCCGGCGGCCGAGTCCGACGGCGGCCCCGCCCCAGCCGATACGATCAAGAACGCGGCCGACACCGTCGAGCCGGAGATGACCGCGGCCGACGGCGCGGACATTCCCCGGCAGCAGTCGACGGCCGAGGCCGCCGACACCGAAGCGGGCGAGAGCGCCCGCACGTAGTCGACGCGAACCGCACGACGGAAGGTGACGCCATGAGCATTCTCAACAAGGTCAAGGGCCTGCTCGCCAAGCACGACGACAAGGTCGGACAGGCGGTCGACAAGGCGGCCGGCATGGCCGACCGCAGGACCGGCGGCAAGTACAGCAAGCACATCCGGACGGGCAGCGGCAAGGCCAAGGAGGCCGTCGAGAAGCTCTCCGACGACAAGGGCCGCGCCGGCGACGGCAGGACCGGCGAGCCCGGGGCCCCCGGTGCCACCGGAAGCACCGGCACGACCGACAGGCCCGCGAACCCCGGCCGCCCCGAGGGCGAGCAGCCGGGAGGCGAGGGCAGGACGGCCGGCTGAACACAGCCGTCGCCCTTCGGCCGCACGGCCTCACGGCCGTGCGCGCCGGGCGGCGGGGCCGCCGGAAGCGCAGGCGCCGTCAGGACCAGCTGGCGACGAGGTAGCCGACCCCGTAGGGAGCGCTGTCGTACAGCAGCCGGCCGCGCAGCCCGGCCCGCTCCCCCGCACCGGCCAGCACCTGCCAGCTGGACCGGCCGGAGACCATGAGTTCCGCGGCCAGTGACACGTCCAGGGCCGCGAGTGCGGCGATGTCCGCGGTGCCCAGCGCGAGGGCGACATCCGCGTCGAAGGAGACCGCCCGCTCATCGAAGTACCCGGGGGCCTTCACCGTGCGCCGGGCGCTGCCGTCCCCCATGACGAGCAGCGCGATGCGCTCGCCCTCCCCGGCGAGCTCCCGGCCCGCCTCGGCGCAGCGCTCGGGCGGCAGCTGCTCACCGACCCCCATGCCCTCGACCGGCGCACCACCCCACCGGGTACGTTCCAGCAGCCATGCGGCGACGCTCAGCGAGGGCGGCAGCTCGCGGTCGGTGTCCGGGCCCGCACCGAGCCGGACGGCCATGTCCACGCCGTAGCCCGAGAACGAGCCCCGGCTGCCGGCCGGGTAGACCCCGCGGTCCTCCCGCTCGGCCGGGCCGATGACGACCAGCCGGTCCGGGCGGGCGGCGGCGAGTACGCCGACGGCGTCGTAGCAGGCGACCCGGACCGCATCCAGTTCGTGGGCGGCACCGCCCGCGAGTTCGGGGACGAGGAGCGGGGGGCACGGGCAGACCGCGGCAGCGACAAGCATGTCCGCAGCCTAGCCCGGTCGGCGCGGCCGCCCGGTGAC
>NZ_BAAHCA010000541.1:0-3371 GCF_054776295.1 Streptomyces sparsus | reverse complement strand
CGCGGCCCGGGCAGCGCCCGGACCCGGCGGAACGCCCGGGTCGCTGGGGTCGGCCGGCCGGTGGGCTCTGCGGGGTCGGGGCTCACCGCTCCTCCTCGTCGGGTGTCGGCACGCCGTCCAGCGGCAGCCGCAGCGTGAACACGGCGCCGCCGTGCGGGCCGTTGCGGGCGCTGATGTCACCACCGTGGATGTGGGCGTTCTCCATCGCGATGGACAGGCCGAGGCCGCTGCCCTCCGAGCGCGGGCGGGACGCGCTGGCCTTGTAGAAGCGGTCGAAGACGTGCGGCAGCACCTCCTCGGGAATGCCGGGCCCCTGGTCGGCCACCTCCACCAGCAGGTCGGCGCCGCCGGTCCGGACCGAGACCCGCACCGGTGAGCCGCCGTGCTTGAGCGCGTTGCCGATCAGGTTGGCCAGGATCACGTCCAGCCGCCGGGGGTCGAGGCGGACCATGACGCCCCGCTCGGCGTCCAGCTCCACCGCGTCCAGCCAGGCGCGGGCGTCGATGCAGGCGGTGATCTGGTCGGCCACGTCCACGTGGTCCTGGACGAGCCGGGCGGTGCCCGCGTCGAAGCGGGTGACCTCCATCAGGTTCTCCACCAGGTCGTTCAACCGCCGTGTCTCACTGACCACCAACTGCACGGCGGGCGCGATCATCGGGTCGAGATTGTCCTGCTCGTCCTCCAGTACCTCGCTGACCGCGGAGATCGCGGTCAGCGGGGTGCGCAGCTCGTGCGACATGTCGGCGACGAACCGGCGGCTGGCCTGCTCGCGGGCGCTCAGCTCCGCCACCCGTTCCTCCAGGGAGGCCGCGGCCGAGTTGAACGTCCGGGAGAGTTCCGCCAGTTCGTCTCCGCCGGAGACCTGCAACCGGGTGTCGAGTTTGCCCTCGCCCAGTCGCCGTGCCGCGTCACCGAGCCGCTGCATCGGGCGCAGCACCGTGGACGCCGCCGCCTGGGCCAGCAGCACCGACCCGATCAGGGCCAGGCCGGTGGCGATCGCCAGCGACCAGGCCAGCGAGTTGAGGTCGTCGCGTTCCGGCTCCAGGGACTTCAGCATGTAGCCGGTCGGCCCGTCACCGATGACGGTCGCCCCGGCCACCAGATACGGGGTGTCGTCCATGGTGATCCGCTGCCAGTACAGGTGGTAGGGCGCCTCGTTGTCGGCGTTGACCGGCCGCTGCCTGGTCACGGCGTCCCGGAGCTTGCGGGGCACGTCGTCCAGGGAGAACGTTCCGCCGGACGTCACCGCGCACCGCTGGCCGTCCTGCTGCCGGTCGAGCAGCACCACCTGGTAGTTCTGGGTGGTCGACGCCATTGTCTCGGCGGTGTCCTTCAGCCGGTCGCACTCCGGGCGGGGCGGCAGCGCGCCGGCCCGTTCACCGAGCGTCCGGTGGAAGTCGTCCAGCGCCGCGTTCTGCGCGCGGGTCAGCACCGCGTCGCGGTTCAGCCAGTAGGCGATGCCGGAGGCGGCGACCGCGGCCGTCAGTGCCACCAGCGCGAAGACGACCACCAGCCGCAGCCGCAGACCGGGAAGCAGCCCGGCGAGCCTGCTCCGCACCCGGCCGGGGGCACGCGTCACGCCGGGGAGTCCAGCCGGTAGCCGACACCGCGCACGGTACGGATCAGCGTCGGGGACGAGGGCACGTCCTCGACCTTGGCGCGGAGCCGCTGCACACAGGCGTCCACCAGGCGTGAGTCGCCCAGGTAGTCGTGCTCCCACACCAGCCGCAGCAGCTGCTGCCGGGACAGCGCCTGACCGGGACGGCGGCTCAGCTCCAGCAGCAACCGCAGTTCGGTCGGTGTCAGTTGCAGGTCCCTGCCGTCCTTCGTCACGGTCATCGCGGACCGGTCGATGACCAGGCTGCCGAAGGCCGCCGAGTCGTTGGCCTCCCGCTCGCCGCGGCGCATGACCGCACGGATCCGCGCGTCCAGCACCCGGCCCTGAACCGGCTTGACGACGTAGTCGTCGGCGCCGGACTCCAGGCCCACCACGACGTCGATGTCGTCGTTGCGGGCGGTCAGCAGGATGATCGGCAGCTGATCGGTGCGCCGGATGCGGCGGCACACCTCGAAGCCGTCGATGCCCGGCAGCATCACGTCGAGCACGATCAGGTCCGGGCGCTGCTCGCGCAGCAGCTTCAGGCCGTCCTCGCCGGACGCAGCGGTCACCACGCGGTGGCCCTGACGGGTCAGGCCCATCTCCAGGGCGGTACGGACGGCGTCGTCGTCCTCGATCAGCAACAGGAATGGCACGCGCGCCATTCTGGCCCATCGAGTGCCCTCAGATCGACCGTCGGTCCGCTCCGGTTCCGGCGACACCGTTCCGTGGGTCGCCGGACACCCCCGCTGTGACACCGCTGTGACAGTCGGGGGACCCCGTCATGAAACTGGCCGTGCAGGCTGTTGGTCACGAGGCAAGCGACGGGCTGGCTTTCCGAGGGAGGCGCGAGATGACCACACTGCACGGAACCCACACCAGCGCAGTTCTTCACACGCGCCTGCACACCCCTTCGGTTCCCGCCGCCCGGAGCTCGGAGAAGTCCGGTGCCGTGAGCGGGCGGGGGTGCGCTCGCGGCACCGTGCGCCAGCGCCCGGCGTTCCCGGCCTACCTCGCCGGCGTGCCCGAGGGGGGAGCCGTGGCGGCCTGGGGGGACCGCCGCGGTGGCACCGAGCCGGCGCCGGAGGAGCGCGGCAGCGTCTCGGAGGCGGAGTTCACCGCCTACGTGCGGGAGCGCCGCGCCTCCCTCTACGCCACCGCCTACCACCTGACCGGGGACCGCTTCGAGGCGGAGGACCTGCTGCAGAGCGCGCTGTTCTCCACCTACCGGGCCTGGGAGCGGATCAGCGACAAGGCGGCCGTCGGCGGCTACCTCCGCCGCACCATGACGAACCTGCACATCAGCGCGTGGCGCCGCCGCAAGCTGAACGAGTACCCGACCGAGGAGCTCCCGGAGTCGCCCGGCGACGACCAGGACGCGATGCGCGGCACCGAGCTGCGGGCCGTGCTGTGGCAGGCACTCGCCCGGCTGCCCGAGACGCAGCGCACGATGCTGGTCCTGCGCTACTACGAGGGCCGCACCGACCCGGAGATCGCCGACATACTCGACATCAGTGTCGGCACGGTGAAGAGCAGCATCTGGCGGTCGCTGCGGCGGCTGCGCGACGACGAGGTACTGGCCTCCGGCCAGGACCGGAAGGAGTGCTTCGGCGAACTGGTCGCCTGACCGATCGTCGGAGCCGGGGGGAAACGGGGGAGCCCGCCGGGGGGCGGGCACGGGGGAAACGGGGGGTGAGCGGGCACGGGCGGCCGGGGGGTCTGTCCGTGCCCGCTCTTTCGCGTGCGCACGTTGAGGTCCGGGGCGGGGGCGGCG
>NZ_BAAHCA010000540.1:0-3372 GCF_054776295.1 Streptomyces sparsus | reverse complement strand
TGGCCAGCGCGTGGCTGGTCCGCCGCTCCCCCCGACTGGTGCTGCGCCGCCTGCTGCCCTGACCGGGGCAGCGCCTCGGACGGTGGGCGCGCGACGGCGCCCGGTCAGCGTCGCGCCCGGTCAGACACCCAGGACCAGTTTGGCGGTCATGAAGTAGATGATCAGCCCGGTAGCGTCGACGAGGGTGGTGACCATGGGCGCCGACACCACGGCCGGGTCGATGCGCAGCCGCTTGGCGAGCAGCGGCATGGTGCCGCCGATGGTGGCCGCCCAACCGCAGATGGCGACCAGGGTGATGCCGACCACCAGGGCCACGTGGGCGTTGACGAAGACCGTGCCGACGATCAGGCCGAGCACCGCGAGCAGGCTGCCCAGCACCAGGCCGACGCGGAACTCCCGCCATATGACCTTGAGCAGGTCCGAGCCGCGCACCTCGCCGACGGCCAGTGCGCGCACGCAGGAGGTGGCGGCCTGGGCGCCGGCGTTGCCGCCGGCGCCGATCAGCATCGGGATGAACATGGCCAGTGCGGCGACCTGCTCGAGCGTGCCCTCGAAGGCCTGGGTGACGCTGACGGTGAGGGTGGCCGCGACGAGCAGCAGCGACAGCCACAGCGCCCGGTACCGGGCCAGCTGCCAGACGGTCGCCGCCATGTAGTGGCCGGCCCAGGGTGCGGCACCCGACTGGCGGGCGACGTCCTCGGTGTCGGCGGCTTCGATCACCTCGACCGCGTCGTCGAAGGTGAGCAGCCCGACCAGGCGGTTCTCACTGTCGACGACGACCAGGTTGAGGTCGTTGGTGTCCCGCATCAGGCGGGCCGCGTCCTCCGCGGAGTCGGTGGCGCGGGCGTAGGCGGGCTCGGTGACGACGAGGTCGGCGACCATCGAGTCGGGCGGGCTGAGCACGAGTTCGCGCAGTTCGACGATGCCGGTGAGGCGCCGTCCGTGGTCGACGACGGGCAGCGTGTAGACGGTCTCCGCGTGGGCGCCCTTCGCCCGGACGGTCCGCAGGGCCTGCCCCACGGTGAGGTCCTGGGGCAGCGCCACGACCTCGGGTGTCATGTAGCGCCCGACCGAGCCCTCCGGGTAGCCGAGCAGTGCCGAGGTCATCCGCCGTTCGTGGGTGCTCAGTCCGGCGAGTACCCGTCTGGCGACCTTGGCCGGCGCCTCGCGCAGCATCCTGGCCCGGTCGTCGGGGTCCATGCCCTCGACGATGTCCAGGAAGGTGTGGTCGCGCAGTCCTTCGAGGATCTGCTGCTGGTCGACCGGTTCGAGCTCCTCGAAGACGGTGAGCGCGCGGTCCTTGTCGAGCAGCCGGAAGGCCATGCCCGCGTTGACGTTGTCCATCCGTGCCAGCTCGTCGGCGATGACGTGCGGCGGGTGGGTCTCCAGCCATTCCAGCGCCAGGTGGAGCTGCTGGCTCTCCAGTATGTCCTGGAGCGAGTCGGGCAGCTCGGGGTGCAGGTCCTCGGGCAGAGGGGACGACGGCATGGGTGGTTCCTCAGCGCAGCGGTGGGTTCGACGGGGGACACCGGGGGGCATACCGCGGGCACTGCTCACTGTCCCAGCGCTAGCCGGGCGGGTCAGGGGTGCCGCGCGGTGCGGGACTGGGAGGTTCGCTGCGCACGGCCGCACCACCTCCGCTTCCGACCCACCGCCGACATCCGCCGCACCGGTTCGCGGCGCGCGTCCGTTGAAGGATACATCCGCCCGTGCGACGCCCCGCCGCATCCTGCCGGTGCCGGGAGGCGGTCGGGTGAACGACGGATGGCGTCCCGCCGCCCCCGGCGGACGCACCTCAGAGCCGCCCACGGACGCACCCGCCCGCCACGGGACGCGCTTCCGGCGTCGCGGAAGCGCGTCGGCGTCCCGGCGGGCACCGCCCGGGCGCCCGTCAGCCCGCGGTGGTCCCGGTGAAGGTGGCCTTGATCTCCGTCCAGCGTGCGGACTGCTCCTCGGTGAGCCGGTCCCGGAGTTCGGCCAGCCGCAGCAGGTTCGCCTCGGCCCCGCTGGTGAGGGTCTGCGCCTCGGCCAGGTAGTGGTCGTCGATGAGGGCTTCCAGCTCCCGGTCGTTCATCACCGGCACGATGCGCTCGGCCAGCTTGTTGGTGTTGCGGTAGGAGCCCTGGAGGCGGAACGGCGGCGCGGTGCGGTGGGCGTCGTCGGTGGTCGCGGACGCGATGTAGGCGGCGTTCACCTTCAGGACCGTGCGCCGCACGTACAGCAGCTTGCGCAGCACGGCCAGGACCTGCTCCAGGTCCATCGGCGAGTAGGGGTGGGCGAGCCGGTCGGCGCGGGCGGACTCGTCACCGGACGCCAGCCGCACCAGCAGGTCGATGTCGCCGCGCTCGCGGGCGGCGAGCGGGGCCAGCACCGGGTTGGAGGTGAGGGCGTTCTCGATGTGGCTGAGCGCGAAGACCGCCTCCCGGCCGGAGAGCACGTCGCCCAGGTTCCACACGTCCGCGCGGTTGGCGAGCATGTCGGGGATGCGGAAGCGGGCACCGGTCTCGGTGAAGGGGTTGCCGGCCATGCACACCGCGAACCGCTTGCCGCGCAGGTCGTAGCCGCGCGGGCGGCCGTCGGCGGTGCCGACCCCGTCGACGCGGCGCTGCGCGTCGCACAGCGGGATGAACTTCTGCAGCAGCTCGGGTGAGGTGTGCTGGACGTCGTCCAGGTAGAGGAAGACGTTGTTGCCCATCTCCAGCGCGAAGTTGACCTTCTCGATCTCCCGGCGGGCCGCCGCGTCGGGGGCGGCGGCCGGGTCCAGCGAGGTGGTCCGGTGGCCCAGCGCCGGCCCGTCGACCTTCACGAAGACCAGTCCGAGACGGGCCGCGACGTACTCCATCAGGGTCGTCTTGCCGTAGCCGGGCGGGGACAGCAGCAGGAGCAGGCCCTGGCTGTCGGTACGCCGGTCGGTGCCGGCGGTGCCGAGCTGCTTGGCGAGGTTGTCGCCAATGAGCGGCAGGTACACCTCGTCGATGAGGCGGTTGCGGACGAACGCCGACATCACCTTCGGGCGGAACGCGTCCAGCCGCAGCCGCTCGCGTTCGGCGGCGAGCAGCGCGTTGCGCTCCCGGGTGTAGGCGCGGTGCGCGGGGATGCGGCGGGTCCGGAACCGGTCGGTGCGGGTGAGGAACTCGTCGAGCCGCAGGCCCAGTTCACCGCCGCTGATCCGCGGGTGGGTGCCGAGCAGCCCGGTGACGGCGGTCGCGGTGGGCGCGGTGAGGTCACGCCGCGGGAAGGCGTCCCCGCACAGTTCGACGGCGGCGGCCTCCGGCAGGTCGTCGGCCGGTACGGCGCGGGACTCGGCGTAGGAGCCGAGCCAGGCCAGCGCGAGCTGGTGGCGGGCCGGCAGGTCGTCGCCGAGCGCGTCGA
>NZ_BAAHCA010000539.1:0-3381 GCF_054776295.1 Streptomyces sparsus | reverse complement strand
CCTCCGCGGCCAGCAGCGCCCCGATCCGGGCCGCCCCTGCCATCGCCTCGGCCAGCCGCGGGTCGGTGAGCGGGCGGGCACCGTCGTCGAGCAGCCAGATGTAGCCGTAGGCGACCCCGCCGTGCCGCACCGGCAGGCAGATCCGGCCCTTCACCACCCCCGCCGACGGGTCCGGCGGGATCCGGACCGGGCCGGTGGCCCGGGTGATGCCGAAGCCCTCGAACCACTCGCGCACCGCCGCGGTGGAGCGTCGCTGCATGATCGACCTGGTCCTGACCGGGTCCATGACCAGGTCGGCGTCGTCGCCCGCGTTCTCGTGCGCGCCGAAGGCGATCAGTCCGAAGTCGCGGTTCTCCAGGGTGGCCGGGGTGCCGAGCAGCGCCGACACCTCGTCGATGAGTTCCTGGTAGTCCTCCCGCATCGCTGCCGCCGCCTCCGTGCCACTTCGTACACCCCGCCGGCCCACCCTGGCCGGCTCCCCCCATTCTCATACAGATGTCTGAGATCCGGGACACGGACCCGTGACAGCTGTCGATGGCAGCTCGTCAGCGCGATCCTTAGGTTTCACGGTGGCTCACCTTGCCGTTCAGCGAACCGTCCCGTGGAGGTGCCCGTGCTGGGTCCCGTGCTTCTCGCCGCCGCGCGCAGCGACAGCATCCGCCGTCTTGTCTCGGCAGCGCCGGTCACCCGTCCCGTGGTGAACCGGTTCGTCGCAGGCGAGCGGTTGGATGAGTCCATGACCGTGGTGCGGTCCCTCGCCGCCCGCGGGCTGGACGTCACCCTCGACCACCTCGGTGAGGACATCACCGACCCGGCCGAGGCCCGCCGCAACCGCGACGCCTACCTGGCGCTCACCGAGGCGCTGCGCGCCGAGGGGCTCGGCGACCGCGCCGAGATGTCGGTCAAACTCTCCGCCTTCGGCCAGGCCCTTCCGGGCGGCCACGACCTGGCCTACGCCAACGTCCTGCCCGTCGTGGAGGCCGCCGCCGAGGCCGGCACCACCGTGACGCTGGACATGGAGGACCACACCACCGTCGACTCCACCCTGGCGGTGCTCGCCGAGCTGCGCACCCGCTTCCCGCAGACCGGCGCCGTGGTGCAGTCCTACCTGTTCCGCACCGAGGACGACTGCCGCGCCCTGGCCGGCGCCGGTTCCCGGGTGCGTCTGGTCAAGGGTGCCTACAAGGAACCGGCCCACGTCGCCCACCAGGACAAGCGCGAGGTCGACCGGGCGTACGTGCGCTGCCTGAAGATCCTCATGGCGGGCAAGGGCTACCCGATGATCGGCTCCCACGACCCGCGCATGGTGGCCATCACGCAGGAACTCGCCGGGCGTTACGGTCGTAAGCAGGACGAGTACGAGTTCCAGATGCTGTACGGCATTCGCGAGGCCGAGCAGGAGCGGCTGGTCGCCGACGGGCACCGGATGCGCGTGTACGTGCCCTACGGCACCGACTGGTACGGCTACTTCATGCGACGACTCGCGGAGCGCCCGGCCAACCTGGCCTTCTTCCTGCGGTCGCTGGCCACCCGCGGCTGACCGCCGCGCCGAGCGACACCGCCGCACCGCCGGCACCACCGGCACCACCGGCACCACCGACAAAAAAAGTCACCGACCTCACCTCCCCGACCCAGAAGGAGACACGGCCGCCATGGACGCTGTGACCCAGGTACCCGCCCCGTACAACGAGCCGGTGCACGGCTACGCGCCCGGCAGCCCGGAGCGCGCCCGCCTCGAGGCCAAGCTCAAGGAACTGGCCGACAACCCCGTCGACCTGCCGATGACGATCAACGGCGAGAAGCGCATGGGCGGCGGCGAGCGCTTCACCGTGGTGCAGCCGCACCAGCACGCGTCGGTGCTCGGCACCTACGCCAACGCCACCCGCGCCGACGCCCAGGACGCGATCGACGCCGCCCTGGCCGCCGCCCCTGCCTGGCGTGCCATGTCCTTCGACGACCGGGCCGCGATCATTCTCAAGGCCGCCGAACTGCTCTCCGGGCCGTGGCGCGAGACCATCGCCGCCTCCACCATGCTGGGCCAGTCCAAGACCGCGCAGCAGGCCGAGATCGACGCGCCCTGCGAGCTGATCGACTTCTGGCGCTTCAACGTGCACTTCGCGCGTGAGCTGCTCACCGAGCAGCCGCTCGTCCAGCCGAAGGGCGTCTGGAACCGGATGGACCACCGCCCGCTGGAGGGCTTCGTCTACGCCGTCACCCCCTTCAACTTCACCGCCATCGCCGGCAACCTGCCCACCGCTCCGGCGCTGATGGGCAACGTCGTGGTATGGAAGCCCTCGCCGACCCAGACCCACTCGGCGGTGCTGCTGATGGAGCTGCTGGAGGAGGCCGGCCTGCCCAAGGGCGTCATCAACCTGGTCACCGGTGACGGCAAGGAGGTCTCGGAGGTCGCCCTGCCGCACCCGGAGCTGGCCGGTATCCACTTCACCGGTTCCACCGCCACCTTCCAGTACCTGTGGAAGGAGGTCGGCAGCAACATCGAGCGGTACCGCTCCTACCCGCGCATCGTCGGTGAGACCGGCGGCAAGGACTTCATCGTCGCGCACCCCACCGCCGACCCGGCGATCCTCAAGACGGCGATCGTGCGCGGTGCCTTCGAGTACCAGGGCCAGAAGTGCTCCGCCGCGTCCCGCGCCTACATCGCCCGCTCGATGTGGGAGGGCGGCCTGAAGGACGAGCTGGCCACCGAGGTCGAGGGCCTCAGCATGGGCGACGTCAGCGACCTGTCGAACTTCATGGGCGCGGTCATCGACGACCGTGCCTTCGCCAAGAGCAAGGCCGCCATCGACCGGGCCAAGGCCGACCCGACCTGCGAGATCGTCGCCGGCGGCACCTGTGACGACTCCGTCGGCTACTTCGTGCGCCCGACCGTGATCGCCTGCTCCGACCCGGAGAACGAGGTGTTCCGCACCGAGTACTTCGGCCCGATCATCGCCGTGCACGTCTACGAGGACGGCGACTTCGACGCGGTCGTCGACCAGATGGAGTCCGTCTCGGCGTACGCGCTGACCGGCGCGGTGCTCGCCAAGGACCGGCAGGTGCTCGCCGCGGCCTCCGAGAAGCTGCGCTTCGCCGCGGGCAACTTCTACCTCAACGACCGTCCGACCGGTTCCATCGTCGGCCAGCAGCCCTTCGGCGGCGGCCGCGCGTCCGGCACCAACGACAAGGCGGGGTCGAAGTTCAACCTGCTGCGCTGGGTGTCGCCGCGGGCCATCAAGGAGACCCAGGTCGCCCCGACCGACTACCGCTACCCGCACATGGGCTGACCCCGTACCCGGGCCGTCCGCTCGCTCCCCCTGGCGGGCGGCCCCGCCCACCGCTGCCGGCGTCGCGCTTCACCCCCGTGGAGGCGCGGCGCCGGCC
>NZ_BAAHCA010000538.1:0-3392 GCF_054776295.1 Streptomyces sparsus | reverse complement strand
ATCTGGGCCGCGCTCGGCACCGACCGGTGCGACGTGCTGCTGCCCGCCGCGCACCCGCTCGCCGCCCGTGACGTGCTGGTGCGGGCCGACCTGGGCAGCGTCCGGTGGATCTGCCAGCCGCCCGGCACGGTATGCCACGACTGGCTGGTGCGCACCGCACGGGCCGCCGGCCAGGAACCCGTGCTGGCTCACCTGGTCGCCGAGTTCGAGACCCAGCTCGCCCTGGTCGCCGCGGGCCTCGGGGTGGCGGTGGTGCCCAGGCTCGGACGCGGCCCGCTGCCGCCCGGGGTGGTGGTGCGGCCGCTGCGGCCCGCGCCGGTGCGCAACGTGTTCGCGCTGTGGCGTGCGGGGGCGGCCCGCCGCCCGGCCATCACCGAGACGGTGCGGGCGCTCCGCCGCCACTACGGTCACGCCGGCAGCGCTACGGCCCCAGGGGCTTCTGATGCTGCTGTGGCGCCAGAGGCGGAGGGGGAAACAGAGGGGTCCGGAGCGGGGTGCGGGGCTCGGCCGGTGGTGTGAGCTGCCGCACCTTAGGGTGTGTGACGCCCGTTCGCGGGCAGGGCTGTCCGCTGGACGAGCCCGGTGTCTCAGGATGCGGCACCGGATGGGCGTGAAGCGCCTGCTCGGTAAAATGAGCCGACCGAGGGCCCCGGCCAAAGGGTCCGGTGAGACTGAGATACGAGGAGCGCACGTGAGCCTTGTCGTGCAGAAGTACGGCGGCTCCTCCGTCGCCGATGCCGAGGGCATCAAGCGGGTCGCCAAGCGGATCGTCGAGGCCAAGAAGAGGGGCCACCAGGTGGTGGCCGTGGTTTCCGCGATGGGTGACACGACGGACGAGTTGATCGATCTCGCGAGTGAGGTGTCCCCGGTCGCGTCGGGGCGTGAGTTCGACATGCTGCTGACGGCCGGAGAGCGTATCTCCATGGCCCTGCTGGCGATGGCCATCAAATCGCTCGGGCACGAGGCGCAGTCGTTCACCGGCAGCCAGGCGGGTGTCATCACCGACTCCGTGCACAACAAGGCACGGATCATCGACGTCACCCCCGGCCGGATCAAGGACTCGGTGGACGAGGGCAACATCGCCATCGTCGCCGGCTTCCAGGGCGTTTCCCAGGACAGCAAGGACATCACCACGCTCGGCCGCGGTGGGTCGGACACCACCGCGGTGGCGCTGGCCGCTGCCCTGGACGCCGAGGTCTGCGAGATCTACACCGACGTGGACGGCGTGTTCACCGCCGACCCCCGGGTGGTCAAGAAGGCGAAGAAGATCGACTGGATCTCCTTCGGCGACATGCTGGAGCTGGCCAGCTCCGGTTCGAAGGTGCTGCTGCACCGCTGTGTCGAGTACGCACGCCGTTACAACATTCCGATCCACGTCCGGTCGTCCTTCTCGGGGCTGCCGGGAACCTGGGTCAGCAACGAACCACAAGGGGACGAGCCGATGGAGCAGGCGCTCATCTCGGGTGTCGCGCACGACACCTCCGAGGCAAAGGTCACGATCGTCGGGGTGCCCGACAAGCCGGGCGAGGCGGCGGCGATCTTCCGCACCATCGCGGATGTCGAGCTCAACATCGACATGGTCGTGCAGAACGTCTCGGCGGCGTCCACCGGTCTGACCGACATCTCCTTCACGCTGCCGAAGACCGACGGCAAGAAGGCCATCGACGCGCTGGAGAAGCAGCGCAGCGCCATCGGCTTCGAGTCGCTGCGCTACGACGACCAGATCGCCAAGATCTCCCTGGTCGGCGCCGGCATGAAGACGAACCCCGGCGTCACCGCCACCTTCTTCGAGGCGCTGTCCGACACGGGTGTGAACATCGAGCTCATCTCGACCTCCGAGATCCGCATCTCGGTGGTCACCCGGCAGGACGACGTCAACGAGGCGGTCCGCGCGGTGCACACCGCCTTCGGCCTGGACAGCGACTCCGAGGAAGCCGTCGTCTACGGCGGCACCGGCCGCTGACCGGCTGACCGGCCGCTGCCTGCTCGACCGGGGCGGGCCCGCTGAACCTGGCCCGTCGGCCCGGTCAGGCGGACGAGCGGTTGGCGCACGCAGCAACGGGACGGACGCACCCTGCGGGGTGGGTCCGTCCCGTGCCGCGTTCCGGGCCCTTTCCGCCCCGTACCCGCGTTCTCGGCGGGAGGGCCGTTTCCCACGCGATCGCCCTGCTTTCGTCCGCCGGTGCGCGGCGCTGTCCGCGGCGCGCCGGACGGCCCGTCGGCGGCCGTTGCAAGCTTCCGACCGGCCGGTTTGCCGCTGTCCGCAGCCCAGTCCTGTCGCGGACCGCCCTTCGTCATCACATTTGGGTGGTATGTGAACCGTCTGTGATCAAGTTGTGGCGGACGCGGCTTGATCTGGACCAACGGATTGCATGACGATTCTTTCCTGGGCGGTGCAACCAGTTGCGGGGGCCGCGCGTCTTTGCCTCCACTGCCGTGGACGAAGAGGCCGCAAAAACGGGGCAGTTGTGGAGAGGTGGTGCGCACGGTGATGTTCGCGGTGAATGACCCGCGGTCAAGAACACTGCCGAACGCGTACAACCCTGACGGGGGGAAACGTGTCCAACAGGCGTGGCAGACGTACTGGGATTGGCGACAGCACCCCTTCGGCCCGCGCGCGCAGGCGCGAGGGGCGGCGGGGGCATGCCCGTGATAGCGCCCTGGACGGCCTCACGTCCCGCAGCGGCTCCGGCGCAGCGCAAGGACGCTGAGGACGCGATGGCAGCGGGCACCACCGTCGACCACCTCACCGAGACCTACCGCGCCCACTACCGTTCCCTGCTCGGCCTGGCAGCCCTGCTGCTCGACGACACCGCCTCCTGCGAGGACGTCGTCCAGGAGGCGTTCATCCGGGTCCACTCGGCCCGTTCGCGGGTCAAGGACCCGGAGAAGACGCTCGCGTACCTCCGGCAGACGGTGGTCAACCTGTCCCGCTCGACGCTGCGTCGGCGCATCCTCGGCCTGAAGCTGCTGTCGAAGCCGATGCCCGACATGGCCAGCGCCGAGGAGGGCGCCTACGAGCGCATGGAGCGCGACGAACTCAAGCAGGCCCTGCGCGGCCTTCAGCGACGACAGCGCGAGGTGCTGGTGCTGCGCTACTTCGCAGACATGACCGAGGAGCAGGTGGCCGGCACGCTGGGAATATCGCGCGGCTCGGTCAAGGCGTACGGGTCCCGCGGTATCGCCGCCCTGCGCGTGGCCATGGAGACGCCGGTATGACCCCGGACAAGGACCACCGCCCTTCCGAGGACGGCCCCGAAGACCGCCCCGAGAGCCGTGCCGCCGGCCCCGGGGAGGGCGGCGAGCGGCGAACCGGCGACCAGGGCGGGAAACAGGGCCCGCCCGCAGGTCAGGAGCCGGAATCCCCGGGCCGCGGCCAGGCCGACGGCCCG
>NZ_BAAHCA010000537.1:0-3399 GCF_054776295.1 Streptomyces sparsus | reverse complement strand
CGCTCCGCCGTCACCGGGCGGTGCGCTGGTTCCGCCTCGCGGGGCGCGCCGCACCCCCGCAGGCGTTCGAGATGGACGACGAGCCGCCGGCCGCGCTGGTGGACCGGGCGACCGCGCCCGGCGGGGGCCACTGACCGCCGATTGGACCTTTTCTCCGGCGGTGGCCTGCTGGTTTCCTCGCAGGTGTCGTACGGGTTGCCGCCATGTGGACGCGGTGGCCGGTCCGGATGCCGAACCGAACAGGCCTACGATGGTCCCTGTCGCACGTTTCTTCGTCGAGTGAGGTCAAACCGTGTCCAGCACGTCTCCCAGCGCGGCGTCCGCCGCCCCCGCCCAGAGCCCCGAGACCGGCACCGCGCGTGTCAAGCGCGGCATGGCCGAGCAGCTCAAGGGCGGCGTGATCATGGACGTCGTCACGCCGGAGCAGGCGAAGATCGCCGAGGACGCCGGCGCCGTCGCCGTGATGGCCCTCGAGCGGGTCCCGGCCGACATCCGCAAGGACGGCGGCGTCGCCCGCATGTCCGACCCGGACATGATCGAGGGCATCATCTCGGCCGTCTCCATCCCCGTCATGGCCAAGTCCCGCATCGGCCACTTCGTCGAGGCCCAGGTGCTCCAGGCGCTCGGTGTCGACTACATCGACGAGTCCGAGGTCCTCACCCCGGCGGACGAGGTCAACCACAGCGACAAGTGGTCGTTCACCACGCCCTTCGTCTGCGGTGCCACCAACCTCGGTGAGGCGCTGCGCCGGATCACCGAGGGTGCCGCGATGATCCGCTCCAAGGGCGAGGCCGGTACCGGCAACGTCGTCGAGGCGGTCCGGCACATGCGCCAGATCAAGGGCGAGATCGCCCGGCTGCGGAGCTTCGACAACCACGAGCTGTACGCCGCGGCGAAGGAACTCCGGGCGCCGTACGAGCTGGTCAAGGAGGTCGCCGAGCTGGGCAAGCTGCCCGTCGTGCTGTTCTCCGCCGGCGGTGTCGCCACCCCGGCCGACGCGGCCCTGATGCGCCAGCTCGGCGCCGAGGGCGTGTTCGTGGGCTCCGGCATCTTCAAGTCCGGCGACCCGGCCAAGCGTGCCGCCGCCATCGTGAAGGCCACCACCTTCTTCGACGACCCCAAGGTCGTCGCCGACGCGTCCCGCAACCTCGGTGAGGCCATGGTGGGGATCAACTGCGACACCCTGCCCGAGTCCGAGCGCTACGCCAGCCGCGGCTGGTAACCCCGAGTTGTCCGGTGGGCGGTCCGCGTCGGCGCGGGCCGCCCCCGCACGTTTCTTGTGAGAGGCAGAAGTACCGTGACCCCACCCGTCATCGGCGTCCTCGCCCTCCAGGGCGACGTCCGCGAGCACCTGGCCGCCCTGGAGGGCGCGGGTGCCCAGGCCCGGCAGGTGCGCCGCCCCGAGGAACTCGCCGAGGTCGAGGGCCTGGTGATACCCGGCGGTGAGTCCACCACCATCTCCAAGCTGGCAGTCGCCTTCGGTCTGCTGGAGCCGCTGCGGGAACGGGTCGCCGCGGGCATGCCGGCCTACGGGTCCTGCGCGGGCATGATCCTGCTGGCCGACAAGATCCTCGACCCGCGCTCCGGGCAGGAGACCGTCGGCGGCATCGACATGATCGTGCGCCGGAACGCCTTCGGGCGGCAGAACGAGTCCTTCGAGGCGGCGGTCGAGATGGCCGGTATCGAGGGCGGGCCGGTCCACGGCGTCTTCATCCGGGCCCCCTGGGTCGAGTCGACCGGTGCCGAGGTGGAGGTGCTGGCGACCGTCGACGGCCACCCCGTCGCGGTGCGGCAGCGGAACCTGCTGGCCACGTCCTTCCACCCCGAGCTGACCGGCGACCACCGGGTGCACCGCCGGTTCATCGGGATGGTGCGTGCCGCCGCGGTGGCCGGAAGCAGCACCTGATCCGGCGCGGGCTCAGCCGGCGGACCGGCTGACGGTAGGATCTGCGCGTTGGCTCATAGTTGGTGACATCGAAGGAGCGAGGCTGTGTCCGGCCACTCTAAGTGGGCAACCACCAAGCACAAGAAGGCCGTGATCGATGCCAAGCGCGGCAAGCTCTTCGCCAAACTGATCAAGAACATCGAAGTCGCGGCCCGCACCGGTGGAGCCGACCCCGACGGCAACCCCACGCTCTACGACGCCATCCAGAAGGCCAAGAAGAGCTCGGTGCCGAACAAGAACATCGACAGCGCGGTCAAGCGCGGTGCCGGTCTCGAGGCGGGCGGCGCCGACTACGAGACGATCATGTACGAGGGCTACGGCCCCAACGGCGTGGCCGTGCTCATCGAGTGCCTCACCGACAACCGCAACCGCGCGGCCTCCGACGTACGGGTCGCCATGACCCGCAACGGCGGGTCGATGGCCGACCCCGGATCGGTCTCCTACCTGTTCCACCGCAAGGGCGTCGTCATCGTGCCCAAGGGCGAGCTCTCCGAGGACGACGTGCTCGGCGCGGTCCTGGAAGCCGGCGTGGAGGAGGTCAACGACCTGGGTGAGTCCTTCGAGGTGCTCAGCGAGGCCACCGACCTGGTCGCGGTGCGGACCGCACTCCAGGAAGCCGGCATCGACTACGACTCGGCGGACGCCAACTTCGTGCCGACCATGCAGGTCGAACTGGACGAGGAGGGCGCGCGCAAGATCTTCAAGCTGATCGACGCGCTGGAGGACAGCGACGACGTGCAGAACGTCTTCGCCAACTTCGACGTGTCCGACGACGTCATGGCGAAGGTCGACGCCTGAACGGCCCCGGCCGCAGGGCGACACGGCGCGGATCGACGGGCCGGCGGGGACACACCCCGCCGGCCCGTCGGCGTTGTCGGTGCGGGCCGATAGCCTGCCGGAACGGATGATCGAACACCTTCGGGTGGAGTGGGGAGGGGCACGTTGCGTGTGCTCGGGGTGGACCCGGGGCTGACCCGCTGCGGGGTCGGCGTCGTGGAGGGAACGGCCGGACGGCCGCTGCGCATGGTCGCGGTCGGTGTGGTGCGCACCCCGGCGGAAACCGACGTCGCCAACCGGCTGGTGGACATCGAGCGCGGCCTGGAGGAGTGGCTCGACGCCCACCGTCCGGACGCGGTGGCGGTGGAGCGGGTCTTCAGCCAGCACAACGTGCGGACGGTGATGGGCACCGCCCAGGCGAGCGCGGTCGCCATGCTGTGCGCGGCCCGGAGAGGGCTGCCGGTGGCACTGCACACGCCCAGTGAGGTCAAGGCCGCCGTCACCGGCTCCGGACGAGCAGACAAAGCCCAGGTCGGCGCGATGGTGACCCGGCTGCTGCGGCTCGACGAGCCGCCCAGGCCGGCCGACGCCGCGGACGCCCTCGCGCTGGCCATCTGCCACATCTGGCGGGCACCGGCGCTCAACCGCCTCCAGCAGGCGCACACCGCCGCCCGCCG
>NZ_BAAHCA010000536.1:0-3405 GCF_054776295.1 Streptomyces sparsus | reverse complement strand
CGCCGCAGACGACCCCGCCGACCCCAGCCGGCTGCTGCTCGGCCCGCTGCACCGGCACGCCGCCGCCGGCTTCCACCTCGACGCGCTCTACCACCGCCTGTTCGTCGCCCCGATCCGCGGCGCCGCCCGGCTCGTGCGCTTCCTCGACCGCGAAGTCGTCGACACCTACGTCCGCGGCACCGCAGCCCTGCCGGGCTGGCTCGGCACCGCCGTACGCCGCGCCCAGACCGGCAACGTCCAGACCTATCTGAGCGCCCTGCTCGCCGGCTCCCTCGTGCTGGTCATCGCCGTCCTCGTCGCCGGAGCGTGAGTTGTGCCCGCCATCAACAACACCGTGCTCCAGCTGCTGCTGCCGGCCGCCCTGCTGCCCCCGCTGCCCGGCGCCGTCGCCGAGCTGCTGCCCGCACCGCCCGGACTGCGCGGCAGCAGCCCCGACCAGGCGGTGCTGCGCCACGGCGTGACCGTCACCGGCCTGGTGCTGCTCGCCACCCTGCTGCTCGCCGCCGGCTTCGACCACGACCGGGCCGGCGAGATGCAGGCCACCACCGACATCGGCTGGATCCCCGCCCTCGACATCCGGCTGCACCTCGGCGTGGACGGCATCTCCCTGCCGCTGCTCGTGTTCACCGCCCTGCTGACGTTCCTCTGCGCCCTCTACACCTACGCCCGGCGCGGTGACGGCGGCCCCTCACCCAAGGTGTTCGTCGCACTGCTGCTGGTCCTGGAGTCGGGCACGCTCGCCACCTTCGCGGTGCTCGACCTCATGCTGTTCTTCCTCGCCTTCGAGATGGTCCTCATCCCGATGTACTTCTTCATCGCCCGCTGGGGCGGCGCCGGGCGCGAGAAGGCCGCGTGGAAGTTCATCCTCTTCACCCTCGTCGGCTCCGTCGTGATGCTGCTCGGCCTGCTGCTCATCGGCCTCCAGGGCGGCACCTTCGACATGGTCGCCCTCGCCGAGCAGCAGGGCGCCGGCCTCACCCGCGGCACCCAACTGCTCGCCGTGCTCGCCATCGGCATCGGGCTCGCCGTCAAGACCCCGATGTGGCCGCTGCACAGCTGGCTGCCCGACGCCCACACCGCCGCCCCCACCGTCGGCTCGGTCCTGCTCGCCGGCGTGCTGCTGAAGATGGGCACCTACGGCCTCGTCCGCATCGTGCTGCCCATCGCCCCCGAGGGCGCCGCTTACTTCGCGCCCTACCTGGCGGCGTTCGCCGTCGTCGGCATCGTCTACGGCTCACTCGCCTGCCTCGCCCTCGTACGGCAGGGCGCCGGCGGCGACCTCAAACGGCTCATCGCCTACTCCTCGGTCGGCCACATGGGCTTCGTCCTGCTCGGCATCGCCACCCTCACCCACACCGGCGTGAACGGCGCGCTCTTCGCCAACGTCGCCCACGGCCTCATCACCGGCCTGCTGTTCTTCCTGGTCGGCGCACTCAAGGACCGCACCGGCACCACCGACCTCGACCAGCTGGCCGCCGGCGGCGGCGCCGCGCTCTACGGCCGCACACCCCGCCTCGGCGGCCTGCTGGCCTTCGCCGCGGTCGCCTCCCTCGGCCTGCCGGGCCTCGCCGGCTTCTGGGGCGAGATGCTCACCCTGCTCGGCGCCTACCACCCCGCCGACGGCCTCAACCGGCCCGCCTACCTCGTGTTCATGGCCGTCGCCGCCTTCGGCACCCTGCTCACCGCCGCCTACCTGCTGCTGGTGGTCCGCCGCGTCTGCATGGGCGACCGGCCGCCGGCGACCGCCACGGCCTGGCCCGACGTCCGCCGCCACGAGTTCGCCGCCTGGACCCCGCTCGTCATCCTCACCGTGCTCGCCGGACTCTGGCCCGCCCTGCTCCTGGGGCTCACCGACCCGGCCGTGCAGAACCTCCTGCCGGGAGTCAGCCGATGACCGTTACCGCCGCGGGCGTCATCCAGTCCGTCGACTGGCTCGCGATCGCCCCGCCCGCGCTCACCGCGCTGGCCGCCCTCGCCGTCCTCGTCGCCGACCTCTTCCTCGACGAGCGCCGCAAACCGCTGCTCGGCTGGTTCACCGTCGGCGCGCTGCTGCTCGCCGGACTCCTGCTGCTGCCGCTGGCCGGCGAGGACCGGTCCACCTTCTGCCTCGCCACCGAACCGGCCGTGTGCAGCTACACCGCCGACAGCTTCGCGCTGGCCATGCAACTGCTCGTGCTCGGCGGCGCGCTGATCACGGCCCTGCTGTCCGTCACCGCCGTCCGCGACAGCCGGCTGCCCGCCGGCGAGTTCTGGTTCCTGCTGCTGGCCTCGGCGGCCGGCGCGGCCCTGCTGCCCGCCGCCCGCGACCTGGCGACACTCGTGGTGGCCCTCGAGGTCGCCTCACTGCCCGCGTTCGCCCTCGTCGCGCTCCGCCGCGACGACCGCCGCAGCTCCGAAGCGGCGCTGAAGTTCTTCCTGTCGTCCGTCGTCGCCACCGCCGTCACCCTGATGGGCGTCAGCTTCGTCTACGCGGCGACCGGCAGCATGCACCTGGCCGCCGTCGCCGACGGCCTCGCCGACGTCGACCCGGCCCTGGCGACGCTCGCCACCGCCGGCGTCACCCTCACCCTCGTCGGCTTCGCCTTCAAGACCGCCGTGGTGCCCTTCCACCTGTGGGTGCCCGACACCTACGTCGGCGCCCCCCTGCCCGTCGCCGCGTACCTCTCCGTCATCGGCAAGGCCGTCGGCTTCGGCGGCCTGATCCTCGTCGCCGTGCACGCCTTCCCCGCCTACTCCGGCACCTGGGGCCCGGCCCTCGCGATCCTCGCCGCGCTCACCATGACGGCCGGCAACGTCGCCGCCCTGCGTCAGCGCCCCGACGCCGACCACAGCGCGGTACGCCTGCTCGCCTGGTCCTCCGTCGGCCAGGCCGGCTACCTGATCGTGCCGATCGCTGCCGCCGCCACCGCGGACGACCCGCAACGGGCCGTCGGCGCCACCGTCGCCTACGCCCTCATGTACGCGGTGGTCAACCTCGGCGCGTTCACCGTCGTCCTGCACGTCGGCCGCCGGGCGGCCGCCAACCGCGTCACCGACTACCGCGGCCTCCACGCCGCGCACCCGGTCGCCGCCCTCGCCCTGGCCTTCTTCCTGCTGTGCCTGGCCGGGCTTCCGCCCGGCATCGTCGGCCTCTTCGCCAAGGTCACCGTGTTCGCCGCCGCCGTGGACGGCGGCCTGGGCTGGCTGGCCGCCGTCATGGCCGCCAACGTCGCCATCGCCCTCGTCTACTACCTGAAGTGGACCGCGCTGCTGTTCCGCGCCGCCCCGGAACCCGCGCCGCGCCGCCACCCGCTCACCACCCCGCTGGCCTGCGCGCTCGCCCTCACCGCCACCCTCGCCGTCGTCACCTCCGGCGCCCCGCAGCTCATCCTCCGCTTCGTCTCCGTCACCCTGCTCTGAGCCCGG
>NZ_BAAHCA010000535.1:0-3405 GCF_054776295.1 Streptomyces sparsus | reverse complement strand
CGGGCCTCGGGAGGGAATGCCCCCCGAGGCCCGGCCGGCGCTGTCCGGCTGGATCGCCCGGGCCGGCCGGGTTACTCGACGGCCTGGTCGTGGTCGTGGTCGTCGTGCAGACCGCCGCCGCTGCCCGCGTCACCGTCGGTGGGGACGAAGGGGACTTCGTCCTGCAGCGAGCTGGTGTCCCAGGCGTACGTGCCCAGGGCGTTGGCGATGACCTTGATGTTGACGTCGAAGGCCTTCATGTCGATGTTCTTGATGTCGTCGCAGGCCTGGTGGTAGCAGGGGTCGTAGGAGACTCCGGCCTCACCGCCCCACAGCTCCTGCTGCGCCTCGGTCTTGACACCCTCGGCGCCGGTGAAGGTGCCACCGGAGGCGATGCCGACCTCGATGAACGGGCCGTAGTCGGACCGTCCGGTGAAGTCGGTGCCGCGCGGCTCCTCGCCGCGGGACCGGATGAACTCGTTGATGCCGTACTCGATCTGGGCGGAGCCCTCGGGGCCCGGGCCGGCGCCGACCGCGTCGGAGTCGTCACCGTCGTACACGAACAGCCCGTAGTTCGGCGAGGCGATCATGTCGAAGTTCAGGTACAGCGCGATCCGGTCGCGCTCGGCGTCGCTGAGGTTCGAGACGTAGTGCTCGGCGCCCTGGAGGCCGAGCTCCTCCGCACTCCACAGCGCGAAGCGGACCTTGTTGGCCGGCTGCTTGTGGTGGCGGTGCTTCGACGGCAGCCACTGCTTGGTGGCCTTGGAGTACTGGAGTGCCGCTTCCAGGATGCCGGCCGAGCCGGAGGCGTTGTCGTTGATGCCGGGGCCGTCGGCCACCGAGTCGAGGTGCGCGCCGAGCATCACGACGTTGTCCGGGTCGCCGCCGCGGGTCTCCGCGATGACGTTGGGCGTGCTGCGCTCCTCCTGGAACTCGATGAGTTCCAGGTTCACGGTGACGTCGCCCTCGGCCACCTCGGCGGAGAGCGCGTCACCGTCGGCCTTGCTGAGGCCGCCGGTGGGGACGCGCCCGGCGCTGGACTCGCCCAGGGTGCCGTTCAGTTCGCCGTCCACGTTGTTGTAGATGAGCGCGCCCACGGCGCCGGCGTCGGCTGCCGCGGCCTGCTTCTGGGCGAAGGAGCAGCCGCCGCGCTGGATGAGCGCGATCTGTCCGGTGTAGTCACCGGACGCGAAGTCGTCGGCGGTGCAGCCGGTGGTGCCGTCCTCGTCCCGGGGGACCTCGGTGACGTCCGCCTCCAGGCCGCCCTCGGGCGTGCTGGTGGTGTACGTCATCAGCTTGATCGGCACGTCGCGGCCGTCGGGGCCGAGGACCGTCAGCTTCTCCGCGATCGTCTCGCGGAAGGTGAACGTGAAGTCCTGGTAGGTGACCTTGTAGCCCGCGGCCTTGAGCAGGGTGCCGGCGTACTTGGCGGACACGTCGTGGCCGCGGGTGCCGGCCGCCCGGTTGTCGTCGTACCGGTCGGCGATGGCCTGGAACGCCTTCAGGTGCCGGTAGGCGTTCTTCGCCTTGGAGTGCTTGACGAGCTGCTTGGCGAGTTTCTGCCCCTGGTGGGCGGGGTCGCTCTTGGCCGTGGCCGGGGTGGCGGACGCGACGAGCAGGAGCGGGGTGGCGAGTGCTGCGGCGGAGAGCGCCGCGACTGAGCGGCGTCTTCTGCGGAGCGAGGCGTGCACAGGCAGGTCCTTCCGTGTGCGTGCGACGGGGACAGAACTGTTCGGCGTGGGGGATTCCGTGTCCGGGATACGAACGCAGTGGAAGGGAAGTTAGCGTCAGAGTGGCTTCGGGGGAACGCCTGTGGCACACATCACCGGGAGTGATAATCCGATTGGCCGAGTTTTTGGCGGTCTGTCAGGTATGCCTTCTCCGGGGCGGTCCGGGGGCAGGTGTCAGGTGGAGCGGAGGTCGCTCAGCACGTCCCGGGCGGCCTTGGCGCCGGAGGCTAGGGCTCCCTGGAGCGAGCCGGTCGCCCGGTGGTCCCCGCACACGTAGCGGCCCGGTGCGAAGCGGGTGGCGCGCATCAGCGGCTGCGGCGGCGGCATCGCCGGCAGGGCGTCGGACACGGTCCGGGCGGCGAGGTGCTGCCAGTCGGAGGTGTCGGTGCCGTAGGCGTCGGCCAGGGCGGAGAGCAGTTCCCGCCGACCCTCGGGCCGGTCGTCACCCAGCACCGAAGTGGCCACCAGGGCACGACTGTCGGGCGAGTGACCGGGTGACACCTGGCTGATCACACAGGTGTTGAGGAAGCGCCTGGCGGTGTCCACGAGCAACGTCGGTTCCGGTAGCGGCGGTCGGGCCACCACGTGGTAGTACGTGGTGACGGTGCGGCCGGCCGGCACATCCAGGCCGGGCAGCAGACGGGCGGCGGCGGCCTGCCCCGTCGCCACCACCACGGCGGTTGCGGCCAGTTCACCACCGTCACCGAGGAGCACACCGTCGTCGGTGAGCCGGTCGACCGGGGTGTCGAGCCGAACAGTGCCCGGCGGCAGGGCGGAGGCGAGCTGTCCGGGCACCGCGCCGATTCCGGACGCCGGCAGGCAGAGTGTGCCGCGCAGCATGCTGCGCCACACCAGGTGGAAGAAGCGCTCGGAGGTCTCCAGTTCGTCCTCGAGGAAAACGCCTGAGAGGAACGGGCGGAAGAAGTTCTCCACCAGCTCGTCGGAGACGCCGGCGGCGGCCAGGGCGGTCCGGGTGGTGTGGTCCTCGGCACGCTTGCGGAGGGCGGGTGGGCCGAGCATGTCGCGGGCCGACAGCACGCCCAGTGCGAGCAGGTCGCGGGTCGACGCGAGCCGCCCCGGCAGCAGGTCGGCGCTCTGCCACGGACGGCGGGTCGGGTCGGTGAAACGCAGCAGGCCGCGCTCGGTGCGGATCAGCACACCCGGCGTGAACGGGCGCAGGCGCAGCTCGCGGAGCCGCAGCCGCCGCTTCACCTGCGGGTAAGAGGTGTTGAAGACCTGGAAGCCGCGGTCCAGGACGAAGCCCTCGTGCCGGTCGGTGCGCATCCGGCCACCGACCGCGTCGGACGCCTCCAGGACCCGCACCCGCAGGCCGCCGGCGGTGAGATCCGCGGCACAGGCCAAGCCGGCCGCCCCGGCGCCGATGACCACCACGTCTGCGGCGGCTGCGGGGTTCGCGGGGTTCGTGGAAGCCGACGGTTCCGGACGGTCGCCGGGGCGGGAGGTGCCGGATGCATCGGGGTGAGGGGGCTGGGCCGGCCGGCCGGGGTGCTCGGGCTGGTGGGGGGTCGGCTCTGACATGAGGGGTGCCGCCTTTCGGGTGCCGGCCTGCGAGGGGCCGGGGAGCGGTCGTCGGGGGTGTGCGGATCACGGACCGGGTGGGGGCGGTCAGGGCGGCCGGCCCCGTCACCTCCGGTCGGGGACGTGGCCGAGGGCGGCCAGGCTGTCCAGCGCCTCG
>NZ_BAAHCA010000534.1:0-3409 GCF_054776295.1 Streptomyces sparsus | reverse complement strand
ACGAGACCGGGCCGGGGGACCCGGCCTGCTCGGGCGGGGCAGGGCAGGGCGGGAGCGGCGCCACGGACTCCCCGGGCACCACCGGGTGACCGCAGCCACCGCCCGGAACGGCAGCATCCGCCCGGACCGGCAGCATCCGCCCGGACCGGCAGCATCCGCCCGGACCGGGAGCATCCGTCCGGGCCAGGGGGCACCGCCCGACCAGGACGCGCCGTCTGACGTGTCCGCCGAGGCGGCGCACCCGTCCGCCCGAGGGAGAACCCGCCCGCGGGGGAAGATCAACGGCGGGACGACGCGGGTCGGAACAAATGTCGTCCATCGGACCAACCTTGGCGGCCTCTGGTGCGTCTTTGTCAGGGAAAGGCGGAGAACAAGCGCGTTCTCACGCGTGACGTCGTACGACCCGGGGAAGCATGCACCACCATCTCCTATCGCAGCACTTCCCGTTGCCCGTGAAGCTGCCCGGGTGGCGAACGGCATGATGACGTCATCCGCCGGCGCGGCCTCCGGAGACACCAGCGCGGCTGAACAGCCGCGCGCCGACTGCACCGCCGACAGTGCGGGCGGGCTCACCTTCGACATCACGCTGCCGGGGGAGTCGGAGCGCTGGGACGCCGGGCTGCTGCTGCGCCGCCGCGGCACGGACCCGATCGAGACGGTCCGTCTGCCGCTCGTCCCGGCCGGGGAGGGCGCTCTGCGGGCGGTGCTCCCCAGCACGGTGCCGCTCACCGAAGGGCGCTGGAACGCCTATCTGGTGCTCGGCGAGGGCTCGCCTCGCCGTCTGCTGCCCGGCCTCACGGATCTGGGCCCGCTGCTGGACCGGGTGCCCCGCGTCGGCCGCACCTGGCTGGGCGTACGCATTCCCTACCGCACCCGGCACGGCAATCTGGCGTTGCGGGCGTGGCTGCGCTGGCCGCACGCGGAAGCCGCCGGGCTGCTGATGGACGGCCGGGTGCTGACGCTGCACGGCAGGCTGTTCGGCGCCGACCTCACTCCGGAGACCCGCGTGGAGCTGCGTCCGGGGCAGGCCGGGCGTCCGGTGCTCACCGCTCCGGCGGTGGCCGAGGGGCCCGGGTTCGTGTGCCGGATCCCGCTGGCCGGACTCACCGCCGACGAAGACGCGAGCGCAGGTGGGGACGTGAGCGCCGACAGGGAGGCGGACGGGGACGCGGAGGAGCGGAGCTGGGAGGTGTGGCTGCGCACCCGCCCGTCCGCCGAGGCGGTCCGGGTCGGCCGGATCCTAGACGACCAGCCGGACAAGCGGTACACCGTCGAGTCTCCGAGGGTGCCGCTGGCCGACGCGGCCGGCGTCGTCGCACGGATCCGCTACACCGCCGACAACGACGTGTCGCTGTGCCTGGAACCTGCCGGAATGTCACCCGTTTAGCGCAGCCGGAAGGGGAACCCGGGTCTCGGAGGTGCATCAACGATGGTTCCAATCCTGTTGGGTCTGCTGTTGGTCCTGCTGCTCTTCGGTGCCGGCTTCGCACTGGACGTGCTGTGGTGGATCGCGATCGTGGTCCTCGTCATCTGGCTGCTCGGCTTCGTGTTCCGGGCGGCCGACTCGGGGGGTGGACGAGCACGCTGGTACCGCTGGTAGCAGCCGTCCGCCCGTAGCCACCCGGTAGCCGTCCGCCCGCAGCGGCCCGGTGGCAGCCGTCCGCCATCGCAGTGGCGGTCGCGCTCCTCGCGGCTGCGGTCCTTGCGGCCCTTGCGGACCGGAGGTGTCCGCAAGGGCTGGCATGCTGGCGCCCATGTTGGAGACCTCGGCGCGGCTGCTGCGACTTCTGTCCCTGCTCCAGGCTCACCGGGAGTGGTCGGGAGCCGATCTCGCCGACCGCCTTGGGGTCACCGCACGCACCGTGCGGCGCGACGTGGAGCGGTTGCGCACGCTCGGATACCCGGTGCACTCCGCCACGGGCACGACCGGCGGGTACCAGCTCGGCGCGGGCGCCCGGCTGCCGCCGCTGCTGCTGGACGACGAGGAGGCGGTGGCCGTCGCGGTCGGTCTCCAGGCCGCGGTGGGCGCCGGCGTGTCCGGGATCGAGGAGTCCTCGGTGCGGGCCCTCGCCAAGCTGGAGCAGGTACTGCCCGAGCGGCTGCGGCGGCGGGTCAGCGCGCTGAACTCCTTCACGGTCCAGATGCGACGCGGGACCGGCGGGCCCGCGGTCGACGCGGCCACCATCACGGAGCTGGCCCATGCCTGCCGTGACTGCCGGCAGCTGCGCTTCGCCTACCGTTCGCACGGCGGGGAGACGTCCCGCCGCACGGTCGAACCACACCGGCTGGTCAGCACCTACCGGCGCTGGTACCTCGTCGCCTGGGACGTCGACCGTGCGGACTGGCGCACCTACCGGGCCGACCGCATCGCCCTCACACCGCCGCACGGGCCGCGCTTCGCGCCCCGCCGTCCACCGGCGGAGAACCTCGCCGACTACGTCTCGGAAGGGGTCTCCACCAGCGCGTACCCGGTGCGGGCCACCGTGCTGCTGCGGCTGCCGATAACGGAGGCGGCCCGGCTGGTGTCACCGTCCACGGGCACGCTGGAGACCGTGGACGAGCGGTCGTGCCTGCTGCGCACCGGCGCCTACAGCCTGGATGCCATGGCGGTGCACCTGGTGATGATCGGTGCGGACTTCGAGGTGAGGGAGCCGGTCGAACTGCTGGCGAGCCTGGCCGCGCTGCGGGACCGCCTGGGGAGGGCCACGGCGATCGCGGCACCGGACTGAGGGGGCGTCGCGGGCGGCACCGGAGCTGCGCCATCCTGCCTTCGGCAGCTTCCGACTACGAGCCGCGGCGCCTCCTTTACCCCCTTTTCGGATAAGCAAACCGATGAAATGCGCAGAGCATTCCGAAGGGTTATCCCACAGCGCGGGAAAGGGTTTGCGGTGGTGTCCGCAGCCGGATCCGAACACCGTCCGATACCGCCGCCCGGGGGTGCGCGATTACGCAATTCGACCGTCCCCGAGCGTGCGACTGCGGCCGGGTCGGGACCTCGCGGCGACTGCGGAGCGCTGTGACACACATGTGACGGTCCGAAGATCAGCCCGGCACTTCCCGGTGCAGGGAGCAGGCCGTACGGTGGCAGTCATGGCAGACGAAACGGAAGACTCAACGCCCGCCGGAGACGAGACCGGGGCCTATGTCGGCCTGTCCGAGTCGGCCGCCCGGGAGCTGGCGGAGTCCCGGGGCTGGAGCACCGTGCGGGTGGTCGAACCCGACGCGATGATCACCATGGAGTACCTCGAGGGCCGCCTCAACATGACGGTGTCCGACGGTGTGGTGGTGCGCTGCTGGAAGGGCTGACCGCCACGCCGGCCTCGCGGTGGGAGTGCGGGGCCGGCGCGGGGCGCGTCAGTGCGGCGGACTGCCGGTGCGTCCGCTCCAGCGGTGCGGGGCGGCGGGCCCC
>NZ_BAAHCA010000533.1:0-3417 GCF_054776295.1 Streptomyces sparsus | reverse complement strand
CCGGAGCAGGCCGGGGTGTGGGGGCTGGGCCGGGTGGCGGCGTTGGAGCACCCCGACCGCTGGGGCGGACTGATCGACCTGCCGTCCGAGCCCGACCAGCAGTCGCTGCACCGTCTGACAGGTGCGCTGGGCGGAGCCGAGGACCAGATCGCCATCCGTGAGGGCCGGACCCTCGCGCGCCGGCTTCTCCGCGCCCCTGCTCCCACGACGACGTCCCTCGGGGCCTGGAAGCCGTCCGGGCGGGTCCTCGTCACCGGTGGCACGGGATCACTCGGTGCGCACACCGCCCGCTGGCTCGCCGAGCACGGTGCCGAAGAGATCGTGCTCACCAGCCGCCGTGGTGAGGAGGCCCCCGGCACGGCCGACCTGGTCGCGGAGCTGCGTCGGCTGGGAGCCTCGCACGTGCATGTCGCCGCCTGCGACGTGGCCGACCGGGACGCGGTCGCCGCCCTGCTGGCCGAGTACCGGGTGAACGCCGTCTTCCACGCGGCCGGAGTACCCGACGCCAAACCCCTGGACGAGATCGACGACGCCTACCTGGACTCCGTGTGGCGCGCCAAGGCCGCCGGTGCCGCCCATCTGGATGAGTTGACGTGTGGGTGGGATCTTGGGGCGTTTGTGGTGTTTTCGTCGATTGCGGGGGTGTGGGGGAGTGGTGGTCAGGGGGCGTATGCGGCGGCGAATGCGTTTGTGGATGCGTTGGTGGAGGGGCGTTGTGGTCGGGGTGTGGTGGGGACGTCGGTGGCGTGGGGTCCTTGGTCGGGTGGGGGGATGGTGTCGGGTGTGGGTGCGGTGGAGTTGGGGCGTCGTGGGTTGCGGGTGATGGATCCGGGGCGTGCGTTGGTGGGGTTGGGTTGTGCGTTGGAGGTGGGTGATGGTGCGGTGGTGGTGGCTGATGTGGACTGGGAGCGGTTCGTCCCCACCTTCACCAGCAGCCGACCCAGCCCCCTCCTCACCACCTTCGCACCGCCTGCCCACACCACCGCCGCTGACTCCGGTGGCGCGGACGCGACGCGCGCTCGCTTGGTGTCCCGTCTGGCGGAGATGCCGGAGGCGGAACGGCGACGTGCACTGCGCGAACTCGTGCAGGGCCGCGCGACTGCCGTGCTGGGCAGGACGGCTGATCGGACCGTGGACCTCGGCCGTGCCTTTCGGGACGTCGGCTTCGACTCCCTGACAGCAGTCGAGTTCCGCAACCAGCTCGGTGCCGAGACGGGACTGCGTCTTCCCGCCACCCTGCTCTTCGACTATCCGACACCTCGCCATCTTGCCGACCACCTGTACGGGCAGCTCTTCCCGGAGCAGCCGGACACCGCAGTGGTGGACGACGCGGACGAGGAACTGCTCCGGCGCAGGATCGCCGCCGTTCCGCTCTCCCGCTGGCGGGAGAGCGGCCTCATCACGGCGCTGCTGTCCGTCGCCGAGGCAACCGAGAACGGCGGATCCCCGGATCGGACCGAGCCCCACCAGGGGGCGGCCACCACGGAAAGCGCGGCAGACGGCGCCGGAGAACCCGAGGGCGGAGGAGAGGACGTCATCCAGGCGATGGACGTCGACGCCCTCGTCCAACTGGCCTTGCGCGACCCGCAGTCCTGAGCAACCGCCGCGCCACCTCTCCCTCTCCCGCCCGCCCGAGTACGGACCACTAACCAGTGGAGCTGAGCATGTCCACCTCCGAAGAGCGCGTAGTTGACGCGCTGCGCGCCTCCCTGCTCGAGAACGAGCGCCTGCGCAGGCGGAACGAGGAACTGACCCGCACCACCGAGGAGCCGGTCGCCATCGTCGGCATGGCGTGCCGGTACCCCGGGGACGTCACCTCTCCGGAGGACCTCTGGAACCTGGTGGCTGACGGGGTCGACGCGATGACTCCCTTCCCGGCGGACCGGGGCTGGGACACGTCGGAGCTGCCCGACGTGGGCCGCGGCGGATTCGTCAGCACTTCGGCCGAGTTCGACGCCGAGTTTTTCGGCGTGTCTCCACGCGAGGCCCTCGCGATGGACCCGCAGCAGCGGCTCGTGCTGGAGACCTCGTGGGAGGCCCTCGAACACGCGGGCATTCCGCCCACGACGGTGCGCGGCAGCCGCACCGGTGTCTTCATCGGATGCAGCAACCAGAACTACGGCGCGGTGACCGGCGCCGACCTCCCGGCTGGCACAGAGGGGCACCTGCTCACGGGCAACGCCGCCAGCGTGGTGTCCGGCAGGGTGTCGTACGTGCTGGGGCTCGAGGGCCCGGCCGTGACGGTGGACACGGCGTGCTCGTCCTCGCTCGTGGCACTCCACCTGGCCGCACAGACGCTGCGGTCGGGCGAGTGCGACCTCGCCCTGGCCGGCGGCGTGACCGTCATGTCCACCCCGGACGTCTTCGTGGAGTTTTCGCGGCAGGGGGGTCTTGCGTCGGATGGTCGGTGTAAGGCGTTTGGTGAGGGTGCGGATGGTACGGGGTGGGGTGAGGGTGTTGGTGTGTTGCTGGTGGAGCGGCTTTCTGATGCTCGCCGTCATGGGCATCGGGTGTTGGCGGTGGTGCGGGGGAGTGCGGTCAATCAGGATGGTGCGTCGAATGGTTTGACGGCGCCGAATGGTCCGTCGCAGCAGCGGGTGATTCGGGCGGCGCTGGCGAGCGCTGGCGTGTCCGCCGCGGACGTGGATGCGGTGGAGGCGCACGGCACGGGTACGGCGTTGGGTGATCCGATCGAGGCGCAGGCGTTGTTGGCGACCTACGGTCAGGGGCGCTCGGACGGGTGTCCGTTGTGGTTGGGGTCGGTGAAGTCGAATCTTGGTCATACGCAGGCTGCTGCGGGTGTGGCGGGTGTGATCAAGATGGTGGAGGCGTTGCGGCGTGGTGTGTTGCCGGCGACGTTGCATGCGCAGGAGCCGTCCTCGCATGTGGACTGGTCCGCCGGTGGAGTGCGGTTGCTGACCGAACCGCAGGACTGGCCGCAGACGGGTCGGCCGCGCATCGCCGGGGTGTCGGCATTCGGAGTCAGCGGTACCAACGCGCACGTCATCGTCGAGCAGTACGAGACCCCTGAGCCCGACGCCACACGTTCCTCACCCGCGCGCCTGCCTGCGCTGGTGTGGCCGTTGTCGGCCCGCACCGAAGAGGCTCTCCGCGCTCAGGCGCACACGCTCGCCGCCTTTGTGGCACGCCGCCCGGACCTTGATCCCCACGACGTCGGAAGGGCCCTGGCCACCACACGCGCACACTTCGAACACCGTGCAGTCGTTGTCACCAAGGACCCCGAACGCCTCTCGGAGGCGCTCACCGAACTCGCGAACGGCGCCTCACCGGCAGACGTCCTCACCGGTTCCGATCAGGGGGAGAGCCGGTCGGCGTTTCTGTTCTCGGGTCAGGGTGCGCAGCGTCCTGGTATGGGGCGTGAGTTGTACGAGGCGTTTCCGGTGTTCGCCGATGCCT
>NZ_BAAHCA010000532.1:0-3425 GCF_054776295.1 Streptomyces sparsus | reverse complement strand
CAGCGCCTCGGCGCGGCGGCCGACCAGCGTCACCGACCAGCCCGCGCCGGCCAGCGCCAGTGCCGCCGCCCGGCCGATACCGGAACCCGCCCCGGTGACCACGGCGCTGCCAACGCGGTTTGCCGCGTCTCCCGACGTAGCGTTGTCCTCGCTCATCATGGGCGGCAGCCTACGTGAGCCCCTGTCAGCGACCGAAGGTCATGCGACCGCCATATGGATGAGGCGTACGTGACAACTTGGGGCCGTCACCACCCGCTGCACTCGCCGGTATGACGTACACCGGGAGCGCAGACACCGAACTCCGCGCCGCAGCGAAACACTTGGGACGCCGCGGATTCCTGACCGTCACCGGCGCGGCAGCCGCGCTGGCCTTCACCACCAACCTTCCCAGCCCCGCGCACGCCGCGCGTCCGCTCGGCGCCGGGGCCGTCGCGAAGGACCCCTTCACCCTCGGGGTCGCGTCCGGCGACCCGCTGCCCGACTCCGTCGTGCTGTGGACGCGCCTGGCGCCCGAGCCGCTCGCCCCCGACGGCGGGCTCCCGGCCAAGCCTGTCCAGGTCCGCTGGGAACTGGCCCACGACAAGGGGTTCCGCCGCCTAGCGGCGAGCGGTTCCGCCACCGCCCACCCGGAGTTCCACCACAGCCTGCACATCGAGCCGGGCGGGCTGCGGCCGGCCACCGACTACTGGTACCGCTTCCGCACCGGACGCTGGACCAGCCCGGTCGGACGCACCCGCACCGCGCCGGCCGCCGACGCGCTGCCCGCCTCGCTGCGCTTCGCCGTGGCCTCCTGCCAGCGCTACGACCACGGTTACTTCACCGCCTACGGGCACCTCGCCGAGGAGAACGACCTCGACGCGGTACTGCACCTCGGTGACTACCTCTACGAGTACCCCGTCGACTCCAAGGGCGGAGTGCGGAACTACACCGACCGCGTACTGCCCGACATCCTCGACCGGGAGACGGTCACCCTGACCGACTACCGGCTGCGGTACGCCCTCTACAAGAGCGACCCCGAGCTGCAGGCCGCCCACGCCGCGCACCCGTGGATCGTCACCTGGGACGACCACGAGACGGAGAACAACTACGCGGACGCCGTCCCGGAGACGTCCGCGGACGGGGGCCCGTCGGAGGAGTTCCTGATCCGCCGGGCCGCCGCGTACCGCGCCTACTGGGAGAACATGCCGCTGCGCAGCCCGCAGCGCCCCGACGGCCCGGACCTGCGGCTGTACCGCCGGCTGCACTACGGGCGGCTCGCCCAACTGGACGTGCTCGACACCCGCCAGTACCGCGACAACCAGGCCAACGGCGACGGCTGGAAGGTGCCCACCGCCGAGTCCACCGACCCGGACCGGACGATGACGGGGGCCGCCCAGGAGCGCTGGCTGCTCGACGGCTGGAGTTCCTCCCGGGCGGTGTGGAACCTGCTGCCGCAGCAGGTCGTCTTCGCCCGCCGGCGCAACCGGGTCGAGGGGCCGTGGCCGCTGTCCATGGACGCCTGGGACGGTTACCCGGCGGCCCGGGAACGGGTGCTGGCCGGCGCCGAGACGCACGGGGTGGACAACCTGGTGGTGCTCACCGGGGACACCCACGTCCACTACGGCTTCGACCTCCACCGCAAGCCCGGCGACCCCGGGTCGCCGGTCGTCGGTGTGGAACTCGTCACCACGTCCGTCTCCAGCGGCGGCGACGGAGTGGCCCGTCCCGGCAACTGGCAGACCCTCATGGACGCCAACGAGCACCTGCGGTTCTACGACGGCCGCCGGGGATACCTGCTGCTCACCCTGGACGACCGGCAGTTGCAGGTCGACTACCGCACCCTTGCGACGGTGAGCGAGCCGGGGACGGCCGTCAGCACCGCCGCGTCGTTCGTCTCCACGGCGGGGAGCCCCGGGCTGCGCCGGGTGTGACCGAACAGGCCCGCCCGGAGGGTGGGCCGGGGCCGGTCCGCCTGGGAGAATGTGTCCTCAGTCAACAATCTCCTGGAGAGGTGCATGACCGACCCCGGCTCGCCCACCCCGGCGGCCCCGACCGCATCCGTTCCCGAACCCGCCACCGCTCCCGAGGCCGTGACCCGGCGCGCCCCCGAGGCCGCCACCGCTCCCGTCCCGGTACCCGCGCCCGCCTCCGAGGCCGTGCCCGCCGGCACGCTCAGCCGCGGGCAGCAGGCCGGACTGCTGCTCACCCTGATCCTCGGCAGCCTCACCGCGCTCCCCGCGCTGTCCATGGACATGTACCTCCCGGCCCTGCCGGAGGTCTCGGGCGCGCTGAACAGCTCGGCGGCGCAGGTGCAGCTCACCCTGACGACGTGTCTGCTCGGCCTGGCGCTGGGCCAGGTCGTCGTCGGTCCGATGAGTGACCAGTTCGGCCGTCGCCGCCCGCTGCTGATCAGCATGGCCGGCTACGTGGCGGCCAGCGCCGCGTGCTCCCTCGCACCGACCATCGAGACCCTGACGGTGTTCCGCCTCGCGCAGGGGCTGGCCGGCGCGGCCGGCATCGTCATAGCCCGCGCCGTGGTCCGCGACCTCTTCGACGGTCTCGCCATGGCCCGCTTCTTCTCGACCCTGATGCTCATCTCCGGCGCGGCACCGATCCTCGCCCCGGTGCTCGGCGGCCAGGTGCTGCGCTTCACCGACTGGCGGGGCGTCTTCCTCATCCTCGCCGGCATGGGCCTGCTGCTGACGCTCGTCACCCTGCGCTGGCTGCCGGAGACACTCGCCCCGGCGGACCGGCACCGCGGCGGCATCCCGGTCGCGCTGCGCGCCATGCGCGGGCTGCTCGCCGACCGGGTCTTCACCGGCTACCTGTTCGCCGGCGCGCTGACGTTCGCCGCGCTGTTCGCCTACATCGCCGCCTCCCCGTTCGTCGTCCAGGAGATCTACGGCGCCTCGCCGCAGACGTTCAGCCTGCTGTTCATGGTCAACTCCATCGGGCTGGTCGCCGTCGGGCAGCTCAACGGCAGGGTGCTCGTCGGCCGGGTGAGCCTGGACCGGGTGCTCGGCATCGGCCTGGCGATCGTCGCGACGGCCGCCGTCGCGCTGCTGCTGCTCACCTCCGGCGTGTTCGGTCCGGTCGGGCTGCTGCCGGTCGCCGCCGGGCTCTTCGTCCTGATGTCGGCGATGGCACTGGTGCTGCCCAACGCCAACTCGCTCGGACTGATGCGGGCGCCGCACGCCGCAGGATCCGCGTCCGCGCTGCTGGGAACCTCGCAGTTCCTCATCGGCGCCATCGCCTCGCCCCTGGTGGGCATCGCGGGTGAGCACACGGCGGTGCCGATGGCCGTGGTGCAGCTCACCACGGTGACGCTGGCCGCCGTCGGCTTCCTCCTGCTGTGCCGCCCGTGGCGACCACGCGTCTGACCCCGGGCACCGCCCGGCAGGCCGGACTGGACCCCGCGGAACTGGCCGCGCTGGTCCGCGGGGTCG
>NZ_BAAHCA010000531.1:0-3426 GCF_054776295.1 Streptomyces sparsus | reverse complement strand
CCCCAGTCGGCCAGCACCACCGGGGTTCCCGGCTCGGTGCGGGCCACCGCCGCGGCGAGGCTCTCCCGGTCCGGTCGCCGGCCGAACGCCGTCACCAGGTTGAACGCCGATCCTCGCGGCACGTCGGCAGGACCGCCGCTGACCAGGTCGACCGGCCACGGCCGGGCGCCCAACTGCGGTTCCGGCAGCAGCCGTGCCCTCGCGAGCGCCAGCCGCGTGTCGTCGGTGTCGGTGCCGACCACCGCCGCCCCCCGCCCCGCGGCCAGCAGCAGCGCCAGCCCGGAACCGCAGCCCAGGCCCAGCAACCGGGTGTCGGGCCCGACCTCGACCCGTTCGTACACCGCCTCGTAAAGCGGCACCAGCATCCGTTCCTGGATTTCGGCCCAGTCCCGGGCGAGCTGTGCGCGCTGCTCGTGGTGAGCGAGCGTGGAAGTCATCTGGGCGCCCCAATCGCCGAAAGATCGTTGCTGTTGTCATCCGGCACCCGGCGTCAACCGGTGTCGGTGCTCGCTGCCCGCGCGGGCCCGGCCCCCATGACAGGGAACTGCGGAACCGGCCCCGCGTCCAGGGGCTGTACGGCCCTGCTCGACGGAGCGGGCCCGATTCACGATTCTGCTCCACCCGCCCGTAACATGCGCGTCATGACCGGCGGTTCCGGCCGAGCGGCCACCGGGTACGCGGCGGCCGGAGCACACCATGGGACCGCTGCCGACACGTCGTGAGAGCCGAGTACCACAGGCCGTACGGGCGCCCGGCTGCTCTTTCGGAAGGTTCGCCCGATCGAGTGAGGCCCCCCGCCGGGTGGCGTGAACCCGCTGGTCCGCCCCACGGGGGCCGGCAACCGTGGCACTGTGGGAGCTCGAAGCCCGTCCGGTCGGCATTACGTCCCCTGCTGAGGCAGGTGTACGGGCTCGTCCGCAGATCGGCGTACCCGCCCTCATACCGGGCCATCAGGGGCAACTGACTGGTACGTGCAAAATATTTAAGATGCCCCGGAATCGGAACACAGGCGGGCCCCGGCTCGTTGTCACGACGTGAGCACGACACCACCTGTCCTCGCCGCCGAACTGGCAGCCGCCTGGGCCGACATTCAACGGCACCATCCGGAGCTGCCCGACCTGGCCGCGCCCGAATCGCTGATCGGGGAGTCGTCGTCCGCCTGCGGCGCCGAGCTCTCCTTCGAACGCCTGCTGCACGAGGCAGTCCACGGGATCGCCGCGGCCCGCGGGATCCGCGACACCTCGCGAGCGGGCCGCTACCACAACAGGAGGTTTCTGGCGGTCGCCGAGGAACTCGGCCTGGAGCACTCCGAGGAGCCGCATCCGAGCAGTGGGTTCTCGCTCGTCGTCATGACGCACGAGGCGAAGAGACGCTACCGGACGACGGCCGAGCGGCTTCGCCGCGCACTGCGCGCACACTCCGTCGCCACCAGCGGTGACACCGCGCGCAGTTTCCGGGGTCCGGCCGCGCGGCACGGTTCGTCCGGTGGCGGCGTCCGGGTCAAGGCGGTGTGCGACTGCGGGCGCAACGTCCGCGTCGTTCCGTCCGTGCTGGCCCAGGCGCCGATCATGTGCGGTGCGTGCGGCAAGCAGTTCCGCATTCCCGAGGCGGTTGCGGTCGGCTGAGTGTGGCACAATGGGCGGCTGTACTCGACAGCCGCCCAGGACCCCTCTCTCCTTCGGCTGACGCGTCCATCGGACTCGAACGGGTACCACAACCCCACGTGGCATCCTGCCGGGTCCAACCACGTCAAGACCAGGAGACACCACAGCTGTGGCAGTCAAGATCAAGTTGAAGCGTCTCGGCAAGATCCGTTCGCCTCACTACCGCATCATCATCGCCGACTCGCGTACCCGCCGTGACGGTCGGGCCATCGAGGAGATCGGCCTGTACCACCCGGTGCAGAACCCGTCGCGCATCGAGGTCGACTCCGAGCGTGTGCAGTACTGGCTGAGTGTCGGCGCGCAGCCGACCGAGCCCGTCGCCGCCATTCTCAAGGTCACCGGTGACTGGCAGAAGTTCAAGGGCCTGCCGGCCCCGGAGCCGATGAAGGTCGCCGAGCCCAAGGCCGACAAGAAGGCCCTCTTCGAAGCTGCGGCCAAGGCCTCCGGCGACGAGCCCAAGGGTGAGGCCATCACCCCCAAGGCGAAGAAGGCCGACAAGGCCGACAAGGCGGAGCAGGCCGACGCCGAGGCTGCGGCCCCGGCTGAGTCGACCGAGGCCTGAGCATGCTCGAGGAAGCCCTCGAGCACCTCGTCAAGGGCATCGTCGATCATCCCGACGAGGTTCAGGTCGCGTCGCGCACCATGCGTCGCGGGAGCGTACTGGAGGTCCGGGTCCACCCCGACGACCTCGGTAAGGTGATCGGCCGCAACGGCCGTACCGCCCGCTCCCTGCGTACCGTCGCGGGCGCCCTCGGCGGCCGCGGTGTCCGCGTCGACCTGGTCGACGTGGACGACATCCGCTGACCGGCGGTTGCCGCAGGGACAGAGCACAACGCAGTACCGGCACGGGCCGGGGACGGGTGTGATCCGTCCCCGGCCCGTGGTCGTGCACCAGCCCGGTAGGCCCGGAGAAGGAAGAGCACCGTGCAGCTCGTAGTCGCGCGCATCGGCCGCGCCCACGGCATCAAGGGCGACGTCACCGTCGAGGTCAGAACCGACGAGCCGGAGGTGCGGCTCGCGCCGGGCGCCGTCCTGGCCACCGACCCCGCCTCGGTCGGTCCGCTCACCATCGAGACCGGCCGCGTGCACAGCGGCCGGCTGCTGCTGCGTTTCGAGGGCGTGCGGGACCGCAGCGCCGCCGAGGCGCTGCGCAACACCCTGCTGATCGCCGAGGTGGACCCCACCGAGGTCCCGGAGGACCCGGACGAGTACTACGACCACCAGCTGATCGATCTGGACGTGGTGACCCGCGACGGCACCGCCGTCGGGCGCGTCAGCGAAGTCGCCCACCTTCCCGGGCAGGACCTCCTTGTGATCACCAGGGTCGAGGGCGGCGAGGTGCTGATCCCGTTCGTCGAGGAGATGGTGCCGGAGATCGACCTGGACGCGCAGCGCGCGGTCGTCGACCCGCCGCCGGGTCTGCTCGACGAGGGTGAGGCGGTGTGAGACTCGACGTCGTCACCATCTTCCCCGAGTACCTCGAACCGCTGAACGTCTCCCTGGTCGGCAAGGCCCGTGCCCGGGGCCTGCTCGACGTGCGGGTGCACGATCTGCGGGCCTGGGCCCGCGACCGGCACCACACCGTGGACGACACCCCTTACGGTGGCGGTCCCGGCATGGTCATGAAGCCCGAACCGTGGGGCGCGGCACTGGACGAGGTACTCGGTTCCCGCGACGTCCCCGCCCCGCCCGAAGCCGTTGCGGAAGCCGGCGGCGGGGCCGCCACCGGAGCGGATGGCGGGGCCGATGGCGGCGTCGAGGC
>NZ_BAAHCA010000530.1:364-3431 GCF_054776295.1 Streptomyces sparsus | reverse complement strand
GGGCAGGACGGCACCCCTGACCGGACCCGACCGGCACCCGACCGGCACCGCCGGCGCGTCGGCCCCGGGAGCGCCGACGGGCGCCGGTGGGCCGTTCGGCGGCAGGACGTTGTTCGCCGGTAGCGGATGCCACCCCTGCATCCTGCATGGATCCGTCATTGTCAGGGGTAGGAAAACCCCAGTGGACGGGGGTGTGACGGTGTGACGGGTGCCCGGGCAAGGGCGTCGCTGGGCGTTGCTGGGCGTGTCGAGAGGGTGGGCGTTCGCCATCGGCGTACTGAATGCGGGTGGATACTCCTGGCCTGCGGGAACATCGTCTCGCACCATCGGGTTGGAACTGTTGCCGGCCGTTCGGGGCAGCGAGCCGGGGACGGGTGTCGGCAGTTGGAATGAGCGGTCCCCCGTTGCGGGACTAAGCTGCGGAAGGACAGGGAGGGGACCTACCCCTAACTGACTGACCGCTCTGAGGAGCGATTAACGATGTTCGAGAGGTTCACCGACCGCGCGCGGCGGGTTGTCGTCCTGGCTCAGGAAGAAGCCCGGATGCTCAACCACAACTACATCGGCACTGAGCACATCCTCCTGGGCCTGATCCACGAGGGTGAGGGTGTCGCCGCTAAGGCATTGGAGAGCCTCGGGATTTCGCTCGAGGCGGTCCGCCAGCAGGTGGAGGAGATCATCGGCCAGGGCCAGCAGGCCCCGTCCGGCCACATCCCCTTCACCCCCCGTGCCAAGAAGGTGCTGGAGCTGTCGCTCCGCGAAGCCCTTCAGCTCGGCCACAACTACATCGGCACCGAGCACATCCTGCTCGGCCTGATCCGTGAGGGCGAGGGCGTCGCCGCCCAGGTCCTGGTCAAGCTCGGCGCAGACCTGAACCGGGTCCGCCAGCAGGTCATCCAGCTGCTCTCGGGTTACTCCGGGGGCAAGGAGACGGCCGCCGCCGGCGGTCCGACCGAGGGCACGCCCTCGACGTCGCTGGTGCTCGACCAGTTCGGCCGCAACCTCACGCAGGCCGCCCGCGAATCCAAGCTCGACCCGGTCATCGGGCGCGAGAAGGAGATCGAGCGGGTCATGCAGGTGCTCTCGCGCCGCACCAAGAACAACCCGGTGCTCATCGGTGAGCCCGGCGTCGGCAAGACCGCGGTCGTCGAGGGCCTGGCCCAGGCGATCGTCAAGGGCGAGGTGCCCGAGACCCTCAAGGACAAGCACCTCTACACCCTCGACCTGGGTGCCCTGGTCGCCGGTTCCCGCTACCGCGGTGACTTCGAGGAGCGCCTGAAGAAGGTGCTCAAGGAGATCCGCACCCGCGGCGACATCATCCTCTTCATCGACGAGCTGCACACCCTGGTCGGTGCCGGCGCGGCCGAGGGCGCCATCGACGCCGCCAGCATCCTCAAGCCGATGCTGGCCCGCGGTGAGCTCCAGACCATCGGCGCCACCACGCTCGACGAGTACCGCAAGCACCTGGAGAAGGACGCCGCGCTGGAGCGCCGCTTCCAGCCGATCCAGGTCGCGGAGCCGTCGCTGCCGCACACGATCGAGATCCTCAAGGGTCTGCGCGACCGCTACGAGGCCCACCACCGGGTCTCCATCACGGACGCCGCGCTGGTCGGTGCCGCGACGCTGGCCGACCGCTACATCTCCGACCGCTTCCTGCCGGACAAGGCGATCGACCTGATCGACGAGGCCGGCTCCCGGATGCGCATCCGCCGGATGACCGCGCCGCCGGACCTGCGCGAGTTCGACGAGAAGATCGCGAACGTGCGCCGGGAGAAGGAGTCCGCGATCGACGCGCAGGACTTCGAGAAGGCCGCCTCCCTCCGGGACAACGAGAAGCAGCTCCTCACCCAGAAGGCCAAGCGGGAGAAGGAGTGGAAGGCCGGCGACATGGACGTCGTGGCCGAGGTCGACGAGGAGCTGATCGCCGAGGTCCTCGCCGCGTCCACCGGCATCCCGGTCTTCAAGCTGACCGAGGAGGAGTCCTCCCGGCTGCTGCGCATGGAGGACGAGCTGCACAAGCGCGTCATCGGCCAGCAGGACGCCATCAAGGCGCTCTCGCAGGCCATCCGCCGGACGCGTGCGGGCCTCAAGGACCCGAAGCGCCCCGGTGGCTCGTTCATCTTCGCGGGCCCGTCGGGTGTCGGTAAGACGGAGCTGTCCAAGACGCTCGCCGAGTTCCTCTTCGGTGACGAGGACGCGCTGATCTCCCTCGACATGTCGGAGTTCAGCGAGAAGCACACCGTCTCCCGGCTGTTCGGTTCGCCTCCCGGCTACGTCGGCTACGAGGAGGGCGGGCAGCTCACCGAGAAGGTGCGCCGCAAGCCGTTCTCCGTGGTGCTGTTCGACGAGGTCGAGAAGGCCCACCCGGACATCTTCAACTCGCTGCTCCAGATCCTGGAGGACGGTCGGCTGACCGACTCCCAGGGCCGGGTCGTGGACTTCAAGAACACCGTCATCATCATGACGACGAACCTCGGCACCCGGGACATCTCCAAGGGCTTCAACCTGGGCTTCGCCGCCCAGGGCGACGTCAAGACCAACTACGACCGCATGAAGGTCAAGGTCAACGACGAGCTGAAGCAGCACTTCCGGCCGGAGTTCCTCAACCGTGTCGACGACACGGTGGTGTTCCACCAGCTCACGCAGGAAGACATCATCCAGATCGTCGACCTGATGATCGCCCAGGTGGACGAGCGTCTGCGGGACCGCGACATGGGCCTGGAGCTCAGCGGCGAAGCCAAGCAGCTGCTCGCCAAGCGCGGCTACGACCCCGTGATGGGTGCCCGGCCGCTGCGTCGGACGATCCAGCGTGAGATCGAGGACCTGCTCTCGGAGAAGATCCTCTTCGGTGAGCTGCGCCCCGGTCACATCGTGGTCGTGGACGTCGAGGGTGAGGGCGAGACGGCGAAGTTCACCTTCCGCGGTGAGGAGAAGGCCGCACTGCCGGACGCCCCGCCGGTCGAGGCCGCGGGCAACGGCCCGAACCTCAGCAAGGAAGCCTGACCCGTCGGCTGGCTGACTGACTGATCGACCGACTGACTCGGCCCCGGAACCGTTCGCGGTTCCG
>NZ_BAAHCA010000530.1:0-223 GCF_054776295.1 Streptomyces sparsus | reverse complement strand
TTGTCCCGAGCCGCGTCCGGAGCGCGAGCGCCCGGGGGCGTGCTCGACGACGCCGTAGCCCGGCTCCGCCGAGCCGTCCGCCACGTAGGCCAGGTTGACGCGCCCGAGCACCCGCCCATCGCCGTCCACGAGCAGGGCCGGAGCGTGGTCGGGGCGGAGACGTTCGAGAGCGGGCACGGCGGCACGGCTATCCGCCGCTGCCCGTCCGTCAACCGGACGCACC
>NZ_BAAHCA010000529.1:0-3432 GCF_054776295.1 Streptomyces sparsus | reverse complement strand
GGCTGCGGTGGCCGGCGGCGGTGAAGGCCTGCCGCACCGCCTCGGTCACCGCGGGCACGTCGCGGTCCTGGGCCAGGACGATCGCCGAGCCGCCGAAGCCGCCGCCGGTCATGCGTGCGCCCAGTGCCCCGGCGTCGTGGGCGGCCGTGACGACCAGGTCCAGCTCGGGGCAGGAGACCCGCATGTCGTCCCGCAGGGAGACGTGCCCGGCGGTGAGCACCGGCCCGACCGCCCGGACGTCCCGCTCGGCGAGGTGGGTGACGACCCGCTCGACACGCTGGTTCTCGGACACCACGTGCCGGACGTAGGCGCGGACGGCCTCGTCGTCCAGCTGTTGCAGCGCGTCGTCCAGGCGGTCCGGGGTCAGGTCGCGCAGCGCACGCACGCCGAGCAGGCGGGCGGCCCGTTCGCACCCGGCCCGCCGCTCGGCGTAGGCCCCGTCACCCAGGGCGTGCTTGACCCGGGTGTCCACGACGAGCAGGCGCAGTCCGTACGCCGCCAGGTCGAAGGGGAGCCTGCGGTACGTCAGGTCCCGGGTGTCCAGGTGCAGCAGGTGGCCCTCGGTGCAGCAGGTGGAGGCGATCTGGTCCATGACACCGCAGGGCACACCGACGAAGGCGTTCTCCGCGCGCTGGCAGAGCCTCGCGATCTCGGTGGACGGCAGACCGAGCCGGTACAGGTCGTCGAACGCGAGCGCGGTGGCCACCTCCAGTGCCGCCGAGGAGGACAGTCCGGCCCCGGACGGCACCGACGAGGCGAGGTGCACGTCCGCCCCGCCGACCCGGTGGCCGGCCTGCCGCAGCGCCCACAGGACTCCCGCCGGGTACGCGGCCCAGCCGTACCCGGCCTCGGCGGACGACGTGGCGCCCGGCGGGCGCTCGGCCGCGGGGGTGAGGTCGTCGACGCGCAGTTCGACCACGTCACCGCCGGTGTCCGCGGAGTGCAGCCGCAGGATCCCGTCCGAGCGGCGGGAGACCGCCGCGACCGTGGTGTGCGGCAGTGCGAGCGGCATGACGAAGCCGTCGTTGAAGTCGGTGTACTCGCCGATCAGGTTGACCCGCCCCGGCGCGGCCCAGAGGCCCTCGGGAGCTTTCCCGTACAGCGCGGTGAACGCGTCGGCCACCTGGGCGGCGGGCGCGGAAGGGCCGGAGTCGGCGGCGTTCGGGTGTTCCCGTGTCGGGCGCGGCCTCGGCATCAGCTCGCCACCTCCCGCAGGCGCTGGGCGGCGGCCTCCGGGGGCACGTCGTTGATGAAAACGTCCATGCCGGACTCGGAGCCGGCCAGGAACTTCAGCTTTCCCGACGTGCGCCGGACGGTGAACAGTTGCAGGTGGAGCGCGAACTCCGACCGGTCCGCGTGGTCCGTCGCCGGCTCACCGCCGGTTCGGCCGAAGGGTGCCTGGTGCCAGGCGGAGATGTACGGCGTGGGCGGCTGACCGGGACCGAAGAGGCGGTCGAACCTGCGCAGCAGTTCCAGGTAGACCCGCGGGAACTCCGCCCGGGCGGGCCCGTCCAGGTCGCGCAGGTCGGGGACCCGGCGGCGCGGGTACAGGTGGACCTCGTACGGCCAGTGGGCGGCGTAGGGCACGAAGGCCACCCAGTGCTCGCCCTCCCACACGACGCGTGACTCGGCCAGTTCGCGGCTGAGCACGTCGTCGAAGAGGTTGCGCCCACCGGTGCGGCGGGCGTGTGCACCCGCGCTGCGCAGCATGCGCTCGGTCCGCGGCGTGACGAAGGGGTAGGCGTAGATCTGGCCGTGCGGATGGCCGAGCGTCACCCCGATCTCGGCGCCCCGGTTCTCGAAGCAGAACACCTGCGCGACCTGCGGCAGCCGGGCCAGTTCGGCGGTGCGGTCGGTCCAGGCGTCGAGCACGAGGCCGGTCTGCTCCTCGGTGAGGTCGGCGAACGAGGCCTGGTGGTCGGCGGTGAAGCAGACGACCTCGCAGCGGCCGGAGTCCCCGGCCAGTGAGGGGAAGCGGTTCTCGAAGACGGCCACCGCGTAGTCCTCGGCCGGGATCTCGCTCCGCCGGTCCGCGGAGGACGGGCAGAGCGGGCATTCGTCGGCCGGCGGATGGTAGGTGCGGTCCTGCCGGTGCGAGGCGACGCAGACGCTGTCACCGAGCAGCGGGTCCCGACGCACCTGGGAGGCGGTCGCCACCTTGTCGAGGGGCCGTCGGTCGACGGCGTCGCGCACGGCGTCGTCCCGCAGGTCGTAGTAGAGCAGTTCTCGGCCGTCGGCCAGCCTGACAGGCGTCTTGTGCACCCTGGTCTCCTCTTCCGGCTCCACCCAGCCAAGCACAGCAGACGGTATCTTGTACATCGTTGTAAACCAGGTCCCGGACGGGCGCCGGGGCGGAGGGAGCGTCGTGCGGGTCAGCCTCAAGGACGTCGCGGCACACGCGGGCGTGTCGGTCAAGACCGTGTCGAACGTCGTCAACGACTACGCGCACGTCACACCCGGCATGCGGGCCAGGGTGCAGGCGTCGATCGACGCACTCGGCTACCGGCCGAACCTCGCGGCCCGGCATCTGCGGAAGGGACGCACCGGCACCATCGCGCTGGCCCTGCCCGAGCTGGGCAACCCGTATTTCGCCGAGCTGGCCGCGGCGGTGATCGACGCGGCGGCCGAGCACGACTGCACGGTGCTGATCGACCACACGGGCGGCCGACGGGAGCGGGAACTGCTGGTCAGCCAGGGTTTCCGGGCCCGGGTGATCGACGGCCTGATCCTCAGCCCGATCGAGCTGGAGACCGAGGATCTGGCGGACCGCGCAGAGCAGGTCCCGCTGGTCCTGCTCGGCGAGCGCCGCTACGAGGCGCCCTACGACCACGTGGCCGTGGACAACGTCGCAGCCGCCCGGACGGCCGTGCGGCACCTGTGCGAGCTGGGACGGCGGCGGATCGCCTTCCTGGGCGCCCGCCGGGACCAGAGCAGACCCGCGGAACTGCGCCTCCGGGGGTGGCGCGAGGAGCTGACGGCGCGGGGGCTGCCGGCCGACGGCTCGCTGGTCGGCCCCACCCACGGCTGGGGCCACGCAGACGGCGCCGCGGCGATGGCGGCCATGCTGGACGCGGGTGAACGGCCCGACGCGGTGTTCGCCTACAACGACCTGATCGCCATCGGGGCGATGCGGGTGCTCTTCGAACGCGGCCTGCGGGTGCCGCGCCAGGTGGCGGTCGTGGGCTTCGACGACGTGGTGGAGGGACGGTTCGGCGCGGTGACGCTGACCTCCGTCGCACCGGACAAGGCGGCCATCGCCCGGATGGCCGTCGGAGCGGTCCTGTCGCGTCTCGGCGGCGAGCAGCGGGCCGCTGAGTACCGGGAGGCCGGTTACGCGCTGATCGAGCGGGAGAGCACGCGCGGCCGAGGTTGAGGGCCCGCGCCGGGACCGGACCGGTCCGGGCGGGGCCGGCGGGTCCGGCTCAGCCCCGG
>NZ_BAAHCA010000528.1:0-3442 GCF_054776295.1 Streptomyces sparsus | reverse complement strand
GCCTCGTCGAGCAGTGCCCGGTGCAGCAGCGTGTCGCCGACCGGCCCGGCCGTGTCGTTGGCCGCCGCCCGCTGCCGTGCCTGGTGCTCGGGGAGCGCGAGCGGGTCGCTGTCCCATGCGCCGTCCCCGTCGGCGAGCCGGTGCAGCAGGTCGCGGAACGCGGCGAACATGTCGTCGAGCACCGGCCCGGGCACGGTGTCGTCTCGCGCGTCCCAGTTGACGAGCAGCGCGCCTTGGGCCTCCATCGCCTGGCAGTCCACCCAGACCTGCGGCGTCTGGCTGATGCCGTTGCGGATCTCGGACCGCATCATGCCCTGCGGAGCGAGACCGTCGGAGAGTCCGATGGCGCTGGTGAACACCACGGGCATCATCGAACCCTGCTGGCCCCGGCGGCGGGTGAGCTCGCGCAGCACCTCCACGCCCGAGAACAGCCGGTGGTCGAGGTCCTCGAAGAGCTGCTCGGCAGACCTGCGGGCGCGTTCGGCGAAGGTACCGGCGCAGCCGCCGTCGACGGCCAGCAGTTCGACGGAGGTGAAGTCGCCCACGATGTCGTCCACGTCCGGGTGCAGTGGCAGCCGGCTGAGCACCGTCACGTCGAGGGTGAACCGGGGACTGCGGCTCCAGCGGCCGATCACCTCGGCGTACGCGGCCATCACGGCCGTCGAGGCGGAGACCCCCTGCTCCCCGGCACGGGCCTTGAGCGCCGACCACAGTGCGGGCTCCAGGCGCAGCTCGCGGCGGGTGAAACCGGCGGGGCCCTGCCGGCTGGGCCGGTCGACCAACGGCAGTTCGGGGGCTGGCGGCAGGCTGTCCAGCCGCGACGTCCAGTAGTCGCGGTCACGCTCGTAGGCGGGGCCCTGGCGCACCGCCCGTTCCGCCCGCAGATAGTCGCGGAACGAGATCCCGGGCGCCGCGAGAACGGCGTCGGGGTCCTCGTAGAAGGTGCCGAACTCGTCGAGCAGCCGGTAGATGCTCACGTAGTCGGCGATCAGGAAGTCGATGGAGAAGTGCAGTACGGCCCGGTCGGCGAACTCGGTGACCTCCAGGGAGTACAGCGGGCACGTGGTGACGTCCTTGGACTCGGCGGAGAGCCGGCCGCGCACCTCGCGGAGGGTCTCCCGGCCCGCTGCCTCCGGCAGTCCGGTCGTGTCGTGCCAGCCGATGACCGGGTCGGGCGGGTCCTTCAGCACCCGCTGGTAGCCGTCGTAGTCGATGACCACACGCAGCATCTCGTGCCGGTCGACCACCCGGTGCCAGGCCCGCAGCAGCCGGTCGCGGTCGAGCGCGGGGAACTCCAGCTCGCCGTAGGCGTGGCAGGGCACCGAGCCGTACTCGAAGGCGCCCCGGCGGCCCAGCAGGTAGGCGGACTGCACCTCGGTGAGCGGGAACGGCTCGTGGGCCGAGGAGGGATCGGACCGCACCTGTTGCGGGCTGCGCTCGCGCAGGGCCCGGAGCACGTCCTCCCGGCAGCCGGCGAGCAGTTCCCGGCGCTCGGGGGTCATCGCGCCCTCCGGGCCCCGGAAACGGAGTCTGCCCTCGTCCTCCCACAGGCGCAGGCCGACCTGTTCGAGTTCGCTGATGATGTCGGCGGCGGTCACAGGACACCTTCTTCCAGTCGGACGGACGCTTCGTGCTGGTGGCTGTCGGAGATCTCGGCGTCGACGACGGCGGCGATCTCGGCGATGGTCGGGTGGTTGAAGAGCTGGCGCAGCGAGAGCTCCACACCGAAGCGCTGGGAGAACTGCTGGACGACCCGGGTCGCGGTGAGGCTGTCGCCGCCCAGACCGAAGAAGTTGGCGGTACGGCCCACTTCGGGAGCCTCCAGCAGCGCGGCCCACACCTCGGCCACCGCGCGTTCGGTGTCCCCCCGCGGCCCGTCGTCCGCCGGTGCCGTCTCCGCCGCGCGGCGCAGCCCGTACGTCTGCGCGACGGCGGCGCGGTCCACCTTGGCGTTCGCGTTCAGCGGCAGCCGGTCGACGACGGTGAGGTGTTCGGGGAGCATGTGCGGCGGCAGGTGCCCGGCCAGCGCGGCCAGCAGGTCCGCTCCGTCCGGCGCGGGGTCGGCGCCCTGCTCCGGGGTGACGACCGCGGCCAGGCGGCGCACTCCGGCGCTGCTGTCGACCCATGCCACCGCGTTCGCGACACCGGGCAGCTCACGCAGCCTGGTCTCGATCTCGCCGAGTTCGATCCGGTGCCCGCGCACCTTGACCTGGTGGTCGCGCCGACCCAGGAACTCCAGGACCCCCGAGGGGTGGTAGCGGCCCAGGTCGCCGGTGCGGTACCACCGTTCGCCCCCGGCCGTCACGAAGGAGGCCGCGGTCCGGTCGGGGTCGCCGCGGTAGCCGAGCGCCACACCGGCACCCCCGATCCACAGCTCGCCGGGCACGAAGTCGGGACGGTCCCGGCCGTGTGCGTCCACCACGCGGAAGCGCTGGTTGGCCAGCGGACGCCCGTACGGGATCGACACCCATGCCGGGTCGACGCCCTTCACGTCGTGGGCGTTCGACCAGATCGAGGCCTCGGTGGCGCCGCCCATGGCGACGAGGAGGGCGTTCGGGGCGCTCGCCCGGAGCCGGTCGGGCAGATCCAGCCCGACCCAGTCGCCGGAGACGATCGCCACCCGCAGCCGGGGCAGGCCGGTGCCCGACTCGCAGGCCACCAGCAGCATGTCGAGCAGGGTGGGCACCGTGTTCCAGACGGTGACCCCGTGCTCGGCGGCGAGACCGGCCCACACGGCGGCCTCCCGCCGGACGTCCTCGGTGAGGGTCACCACGGTGCCGCCGACTGCGAGCAGCCCGAACAGGTCGTAGACGGACAGGTCGAAGTCGAGCGCCGAGACCTGCAGGGTCACGTCGTCGGACCCCACGCGGTAGCGGGCGTTGACGTCGTCGATGGTGTTGGCGGCGGCCGCGTGGGTGATCTCCACTCCCTTGGGCTCGCCGGTGGAGCCCGAGGTGTAGATGACGTAGGCGAGCTGTGCCGGGTCGACCGGCACCGGTTCCGCGACCGGTTCGGCCGCCGACGCCTCGGCCACCGGCACCGGTCGCACCGTCCGCTGCCAGCCCCCGCCGGACCCGTCGGCGACCAGGGCCAGGCGCGCTCCGGCGGACCGCACGATCCGGTCGCGCAGCCGGCAGCCGATGGCGACGGCGGCGATCCACAGCGCGGTGACGGTCAACGGGACGGCGGACAGTGTCAGTTCACTGCCGCCCGGGGACGAGGGCCAGCCGCCGAAGGCGCTCTCCCGAGCGGGCGGGGACGGGACGGGCAACGACTCGTCGCGGACGGTGAAGCCGCCGCCGAGGCCCTGTAGGACGAGGGCGAGGGCGATCCGCAGACGGGTCGGGAAGTCCGGATTCCAGCCGTCGGCGCGGCCGGCGGCAGGCACGGCGGCCAGGGCGAGCACCAGCAGCAGCGCCGTCGGCCCCAGGGCCGCGCCCAG
>NZ_BAAHCA010000527.1:0-3442 GCF_054776295.1 Streptomyces sparsus | reverse complement strand
CCGTGCCCCGGGTGCGGGGCACGGCCGCTCGCCGCAGTGCGGTGCGGTGCGCAGCCCGCCAGCCTGGCGGTCAGGCGGAGGCGAGGCTGACGGAGACGTTGCCGCGGTGGACGCCCTTCAGCAGGTCCACCAGTGTCTGCGGCGCCTGCTCGATGCCGCCCTCCACCACGGTCTGCGGGAACACGAACCGGCCCTCGGCCAGCCAGGTGCCGAAGTGCTGGAACCACGCGCCGATCTGCTCGGGGGTGTGGTAACAGGCGAACGGCCGCAGCTCCAGGTGGCGGGTGATCGCCGTCATCAGGTCGAGCCGCGGAAAGGCGTCCCGGGCACCGTTCTGGATCGACAGCGCCCCGCAGAGCGCGAACCTGGCGTGCGGTGCCGCGACCTCCACGGCCGCCTCGAACTGCTCTCCGCCGACGTTGTCGAAGAAGACGTTGACGCCGTCGGGGGCCAGCTTGCGCAGCTGGTCCACGACCGGGCCGTCGTGGTAGTCGAACGCGGCGTCGTAACCGAGTTCCTGGACGAGGTAGTCGACCTTCGCCCGGCTGCCGGCGCTGCCGATCACCCTGGCCGCCCCGCGGCACTTGGCGATCTGGCCGGCGAGCGACCCGACACCGCCCGCGGCGCCCGAGACGAACACCACGTCGCCCTCGCCGACCCGCGCGATGTCCGCCATGCCGTAGTAGGCGGTGGGGCCCTGACCGAGGAAGTAGGAGGAGTTCGGGAAGTACCGGGCGTCCACCTTGTAGAACCCGTCGGCGGGCCCGACCGCGTACTCGCACCAGCCGGTCATCGACTGGACGACGTCACCGACCGCGAGCCGGGGGCTGTTGGAGCGGACGACCGTCCCGGTCTCGCCGCCGCCGACCCGCCCCCCGACCCGGTACGGCGGCAGGGGCAGTTGGCTGTCGGTCCGCATGAGGTCCTGGTACGCGGCGGCGACGCCCAGGTAGTCCATGCGCACGACCACCTCGCCGTCCGCCGGCTCGGGAACCCTCACCTCGGCGACCTCGAAGTGGTCGAGCGTGAGCTCGCCCTCCAGGTGCCGGACCAGCCGCACCTCGCGAGCCGTGCCGGGAACGTCGGGACACACGTCGGCTGTCATGTTCTTCTCCCTGGGTGCGGGACGTGAGAGGCATCTGCCCCGGCAGGGTTCCGCGCGTGCCTCGCACCCGGCTCGTTCCCCGGTCGCGAGCCGATGACGACCGGGGCGGCGGCCGTCAGTCGGGAGTCTCCTGGTCGGCGCGGGAGCTCTCGACCGGGCTCGCCGCCGGTTCGCCGTTCTCCGCGTCGGCGTCGCTGCCCGACTCTCCCTCGTCGATGCCGACGCCCTCCAGCGCCTCGTCGTGCGCGGTGCCGCCTTCCGTCGTGTAGCCCTCCCGGGCGCTCGCGGTGCCCGGGACGGTGCGGTCCTCGACGTCGCTCTCCCCGCCGGAGCTGGCTCCGGGCTCCTCCGGGTCGCGTCCGCGCGCGTGCGGGTCGCGGTGGGTCTCGTCGTGGGTGTGCGGATCGCTCATGGCAACCTCCCGGTCCGGGGGCAGGTGTCGTCCGGCGCCGGCTCGGCCCCGGACGTCGCGGAGTACCCGTGAGCCGCCCGGGAAACCCGGCGTGGGCCGTCCGGGTTCGCCGCCGCCGCGCCTGCATGACGGACGCCGACACGGGTACTGGGCCCGCTCGAGCCGTCGCGCACGCGCGCGACGGGTTCTCTCCATGTCATCCCGGCTCGACCGGGACGTCTACAGTCAAGGAGCGCAGGGCCGTGACAGACGTATCGAGCGCAGGATCCCCCTCGGACGACCGGCCGGTGCTGACCGACCGGCAGGGCCACCCGATCTACGACAACCAGAACCAGCGCACGGTCGGCGCCCGCGGCCCGGCCACGCTGGAGAACTACCACTTCCTCGAGAAGATCAGCCACTTCGACCGCGAGCGCATCCCGGAGCGTGTGGTGCACGCCCGGGGAGTGACGAGCTACGGCTACTTCGAGTCGTACGGGGCCTGGGGCGACGAGCCGATCAGCAGGTACACCAGGGCCAAGCTGTTCCAGGAGCAGGGCAAGCGCACCGACGTCGCGGTGCGCTTCTCGACGGTCATCGGCGGCCGCGACTCCTCCGAGGCGGCCCGCGACCCCCGCGGCTTCGCGGTGAAGTTCTACACCGAGGACGGCAACTGGGACCTGGTCGGCAACAACCTGGGGGTGTTCTTCATCCGGGACGCGGTGAAGTTCCCCGACGTCATCCACGCGCTGAAGCCGGACCCGGTCTCGCACGAGCAGAAGCCGGCCCGCATCTTCGACTTCATGTCGCAGACGCCGGAGTGCATGCACATGCTGGTCAACCTGTTCAGTCCGCGCGGCATCCCGGCGGACTACCGGCACATGCAGGGCTTCGGCGTGAACACCTACAAGTGGGTCAACGCCGAGGGCGACACCGTCCTGGTCAAGTACCACTGGCTGCCGAAGCAGGGCGTGCGCAGCATGACCGAGGAGGACGCCGCGAACGTCCAGGCCGGTGAACTGGGCCACGCCACGAAGGACCTGTACGAGGCGATCAACCGGGGCGACTACCCGGAGTGGGAGCTCGTCGTGCAGATGATGGAGGACGGCGAGCACCCGGAGCTGGACTTCGACCCGCTCGACGACACCAAGACGTGGCCCGAGCAGGACTTCCCGCCCCGCCCGGTGGGCCGGATGGTGCTGGACCGGACGGTGGACAACTACTTCGCCGAGAACGAGCAGATCGCCTTCGGCACCGGTGTCCTGGTCGACGGACTGGACTTCTCCGACGACAAGATGCTCGTCGGCCGGACGTTCAGCTACAGCGACACCCAGCGTTACCGGGTCGGCCCGAACTACCTCCAGCTGCCCGTCAACCACGCCAAGAACGCCGACGTCCGCACCAACCAGCGTGACGGCCAGATGGCGCACCACGTGGACGCGGCCGGGGCCAATCCGGAGGTCAACTACGAGCCGTCGATCACCGGCGGCGTGCGGGAGGGGCAGTACCCCACGCACGACGAGCAGGGCCCGGAGATCCGCGGCCGGCTCACCCGCAAGCGCATCCCCCGGGCCAACGACTACCTCCAGGCGGGCCAGCGGTACCTGCTGATGGAGGACTGGGAGCGCGACGACCTGGTGAAGAACTTCGTCGACCTGATCTCCCAGTGCGACCGGCCGGTGCAGGAGCGCATGGTGTGGCACTTCCTGCTGGTGGAGAACGACCTGGGGCTGCGCGTCGGTGAGGGCCTGGGCATCTCGCCCTCCGACGTCGCCGGCTTGGAGCCGCTGCCCACCCAGGACCTGACGGAGGAGGACCGCAAGCGCCTGGAGAACCTGGGCGACAACCCGCCGCGGGACGTCGCCGGGCTCACCATGACGCACTGCGTGCCCGACGAGCGCCACGTCGTCAGCCGCTGACCCGCGGGCCCGCCACCGGGCCCGCCG
>NZ_BAAHCA010000526.1:0-3449 GCF_054776295.1 Streptomyces sparsus | reverse complement strand
GTCCGGAACAGGCCCGCCTGCGGTGACGCGGGCCACGGCAGGCGGTGGCGCACCCGGTTACCGCTCCGCTACGCGCCGGCCTTCAGCCGGACGGGCCGAGGCGGCGCGGGCGCAGTGCGGCCGCGTCGAGTTCGTCCCTGGCCTGCGTCACCACGGACTCCGCGCCGCACTGAACGGCCGCGTCCACACCGCGGTAGAGGCACTCGGCGGCCTCCCGCAGCCGGCCGGCGCGGCGCAGCAACGCGCCGAGCTCCACCAGTGCGGCGGCGAGTTCGTACGCCGCCGGTGAACGTTCCAGGCAGTCGACGGCCCGCCTCAGGTCCGCGATGCGCTGGACCGGGTCACCGAACCTGGCGGCGACCCGCAGCGTCTGGCCCAGCACGGAGTCAGCGCCGAAGCGCTCGGCGCGGCGGACGGCCTCGTCGCCCAGTTCCCGGGCGCGGGCCGGGTCGGTGGCCTCGGTGGCGAGCGCGAGCTGCGGGAGCCAGGGGCACCAGCCCGGGTTGTGCATGCCGCGCTCGTCGAAGCGGCGTCCCACCTCGGCGAGTTCGGCCGCGGCCTCCTTGGCCATGCCGCGTGCCAGCAGGAGTTCACCGCGGACCGCCTGGGCGTCCGGGAAGACGCCGGAGGGGAACGGCTCGGTGAAGCCGTGTTCGGCGGCGACCTCGGTCGCCGCGGCGGTGCGGCCCCGGGCCAGCAGGATCTGCAGCAGGCTCGCCGTAGCCGAGCAGTGCACCGGACTGGCCGGACCCACCCGGTCGGCCAGGCGCAGCCCGGCCCGTACGAAGTCCTCGGCGTCGGTGAGACGACCGCAGCGGTAGCGGATGTGGCCGAGAAAGGTGTAACCGAGGGCCAGCGGTACACCGCGCCAGCCCTGCTGCTCGAACTCGCCGACGCCCTGGGTGAACAGCTCGTCGGCACGGTCCGGCCGGTCGCAGTGCAGGAAGGTGAGTGCCACCAGGGTGGGGACCTCGAATCCCCAGTCCTCGTCGGTCCACCGCATGTCGCCCAGCGCCAGGGCCCGTTCGGCGTGTTCCAGGGCGACGTGCACGGGCTCGCCGCGGACCATGGCGTCCCAGCCGCGCAGCCCGAAGAGGTACCCCTCGGTCCGGTCCCGGCCGGTCAGCCGTTCGGTGATGCGTGCCAGCCGGCGCGAACGGGCCGGCGCGCCGCGGTCCTCGGCGGTGAACGCGGCCATCATGAAGTGCTCGGCGAGCATGCGCAGCCGCACCCGGGAGTCGGTGGCCCGCGCCGCCTCCTCCTCCATGACGGCGACCGCCTCGGGCAGCCGGTCGCTGTACGTCAGGGCGCGCGCGAGCCGCATCGTGGCGTTCTGGCGGAGGCCGACCGTCGCGGCGCTCTCCTCCAGCGCCGAGCGCAGGTGCCGGGCGGAGACGGCCGGGTCGTGCATCAGCGCGGGGCTGCCCAACTCGTAGAGCACGTCCGCCCTCACCTCGGGTGAGGGCGGTTCGCGCAGGGCCCGCTCCAGCGCCCGGCGGGCGGCGTCCGGGGCTCCGGTGCGCAGGTACTCCCGGGCCGCCTCCCGCAGGTGGTCCACCACCCAGTCGTCGCCGTCCGGATGTGTCTCCTGGAGGTGCCGGGCGGCGGCGGTCGCGCCCTGTCCGGACTCGACGAGTTCCCAGGCTGCCTTGCCGTGCAGGGCGACGCGGACCGCCGCCGGCACCTCCTGGTAGACCGCGGTGGCGATGAGCGGGTGGGCGAACTCCAGGCCCACGTCCCGCTTGAGGATCCTGGCGCGGCGCAGCCGTTCGCGGGCCTGGGCGGCCTCCAGTTGTCCCAGCGCGGCCATCGACGCCGCCAGGGAGAGCGTCGCCTCGGAGCCGAGTACGGCCACCGCCCACGCCAACCGGACCGCTGAGGAGCCGAGTTCGTCCAGCCGCTCGACGAGCCCGATGCCGTTGGGCGACTCGGCGAGCTCACGCAGCTGCGGCACGTGTTCCCTGGTCGGCGGGAGTCCGCGGTCGGCCGCCTTGGCCGCCAGCTCCACCGCGCGGTAGGGATTGCCGCCCGTCGCCAGCCAGGCCGCGTGGCAGAAGTCGTCGTCCGCGTGGGTGCCGAGCGCGCCGCGCAGCAGTCCGGCCACGGCGGTGGGCGTCAGCGGCGCGAGTTCCAGCGAGCGCCCGACGTCCCGGTCCGGCTCGTCCAGTCCCTCGGCTCCGGCGGGGAGTTCGTCGGCGCGGTAGGCCGTGACCAGCAGCACGGGCAGGGTGTCGACGCGGCCGGCGAAGGCGGTCAGCCACTGGAGGGACTCCTGGTCCGCCCAGTGCGCGTCGTCGATCACCAGCACGAGCGGGCCCCGGCGGACGGCCAGGCGGGTGACGACCCAGTCCAGGCCGTCCCGCACACCCTGCGGGTCGGGGGCGGCGCCGTCCTCGGCCGGGCACAACCCGACGCAGGGGCCGACGATCGCGTACCAGTCCCCCAGTACGTCGTGGCGTTCACGGTCCGAGAACCCCGCGAGCAGCGGCAGCAGCAGTTGGCGCACCAGGTGGAAGGCCATGGCCTGCTCGCGTTCGCCTCCCCTGGCGGTGAGCACCGTGCACCGGCGCTCCGCGGCGAGGCGCCGCACCTCGGTCAGAACGGTGGACTTGCCCGCTCCGGCCGGTCCGGTGAAGGACAGCCGTCCGCCCCTCGGCACACCGGCGGCGGCCCTGCCGCCACGGCCGTAGAGGCCGTCGATCGCGATCTGGGCGCTGACGAGTTCGGCCTAGCGTTCCAGCGGGCCGGTCGGGCCTCCGCCGACGGGCCGGTGGTGGCCTGCCTCGTGTGTGCCGGGCTGCTCGGAAACCACTCGTTCCCCTCTGGCACGGCGCCGTCCGCACCGCGACTCTCTCCGGTTGTCCCCATGGCCGTTGGGGTGACGGCCATGGGCTCCGACGAAGCGTATCGCCAGGGTAGCGCGGGCGTCACAGGGTGTGATGCGAAGTGCTCGATACCGCAGAGGGCATCCCTCCGCTCCGCTATCCTTCCCGGTTCGGCGGGACAGCCGGCCCATCCCCGCGGCCGCTCCGCCGGCCCCTGCCGCGTCCTGCCGCGCCACCGCGCGGGCCACGGTCGCCGCCCTGGTCGGAGCCCGGCCGGGAACACCGGGCGGGTCCGGCACGTTCAGTGGGGAACAGAGGGCCGTACCGCCGGACGGGAGGCTGAACGTGAGCACCGACCCGCAGGACCGGGGCGAGAACCAGGGCCGCGACTGGGACGACCTTGTCCTGGACGAGTCGTTCATCCGCGACGCCGAGGTGAGCGAGCCCGCCGCCCGGACGCGGATGCTCCAGGAGCGGTGGCGCCACGCGCCGCCGGAGCCCCAGCCGTGGCGGGCCGACGAGCCGCCTGCCGGTTGGTTCTTCAGCAAGAGCCGTCGCCAGCAGCGCAAGGACCGCAAGCGCCGGCGCCGCAAGAAGGACGACTGAGACCGGCCGGGGCCTGCC
>NZ_BAAHCA010000525.1:0-3458 GCF_054776295.1 Streptomyces sparsus | reverse complement strand
CGTGCTGCCGCCGGTGCTGCCGTCGGGGGTCTGCGGGGCGGAGGTGGCGGGCGCGGGTTTCGGTGCGGGCGGCGGGGTGGGCTTCGGGGCCGGCGGCAGGCGGGTGCCGGTCTTCTTCGGGCAGTCGGTACGGGGTGCGACGAGGTCCAGGCGTACGGCGAGGTCGTCGGCGAAGGGAGCCTCGGTTCCGGCGCCCGGCTCCTGGAAGCAGACCTTCCACTTGTCGGGCGCGGAGGGCAGCTCGACGTTGCTGTAGGCGCTGCGTGCGGAGACGTCCCGCAGGCCGAGCTTCCCGATCTCGGCGGTCGCGTCCTGGTGGCTGCTGCCGACGACGTCCGGGAACTCCGGCCAGTCCAGCGCCGCCGCGGCCTTCGACGGGCAGCTCACACCGCTGGGGACCGCGCCGAACTCCAGCTCCGGCTTCCCCTCACCGGAGGCCGGGGCCGACTCCTTCTGGAAGCACACGCGCCAGTCGCCGACCAGCCAGGAGTCGGCCTGCTCACTGCCCGACGCGTTGTGGTGCCTGGTGGAGTATCCGGCCTTGGCGGCCTTGCTCGCGGCCTCCGCGAGCCCCATCTCCACGTAGCGGGGGGTGCCGGACTCTGTTGCCGACGCGGAGGCGGAGGGGGCCCGGTCGGACTGCGGATCGGCCTGGGCACCACCGCAGGCGGTGAGTGCCACGCCAAGTGCGGCGACCCCCAGCACGCGGACCGCCTGTGCGACCGGTCTGCGGGGGCGCGCGGGGCGCCGGGGTATCGAGAGGCGGGTCGGGGGCATGCGCGGCTCCTGAGAAGTGACCGCCGTGTGTGACGGCTGGATGCCGCAGCGTACTCATCGGTGTGATGAGATGTGCACGAATGGCGGATTCCGGTAGATGTGCACCGCACCTACTGCGCCGCAGGCGGCCGGTGGTCGTCACCCACGCGCGACTGCCGCCCCCGGGCGGCCCTCACCGTGCCGGGAACGATGCTCACCGCCCGCGCGAAGGCTGCGGTGCTCACTCGCATCTGCGGCGGTTAGCGGGGCATTACCTTGCAGGCGCGCAAGCAACAGGCATATCTTCGCGCATATGCACACCTACAGTTTCGGTCAGGCCGCCCGGCTTCTCGGGGTGAGCGGTGACACCGTGCGGCGCTGGGCCGACGCCGGGCGGGTGGCCAGCCACCACGACGGCACCGGCCGCCGGCTCATCGACGGCCGCGATCTGGCCGCGCTCTGCGTCGAGGTCGGCCGGAGCGGTGGCGAGGACGAGGAGGCGTCCCACACCTCGGCGCGCAACGCCTTTCCCGGCATCGTCACCGCGGTCACGCTCGGAGACGTCGCCGCGCAGGTCGAGATCCAGGCCGGCCCGCACCGCCTGGTCTCACTCCTGACCAGGGAGGCCGTCGAGGAGCTGGGGCTCGAGGTGGGCGTGCGCGCCACCGCACGGGTGAAGTCCACCAACGTGCACATCGACCGCCACCCCTGACCGTCCGCCGAGGAGAGCGCGCCATGTCCCGACACCGACGCCGACACCGAGCCCGACGCCTGCTCGTCCCGGCGGCAGCCGTCGCGCTGCTGCCGCTGGCCGCCTGCGGCAGCCCGGACGGCTCCGAGGACGGGCACCGCGACGTCACCGTGCTGGCCGCCGCCTCGCTCACCGACGTCTTCCGCACGGCCGGCGCCGCCTACGAGAAGCAGCACCCCGGCACCTCGGTGTCCTTCTCCTTCGCCGGCTCGCAGGAACTGGCCGCCCAGGTCAGGCAGGGGGCACCCGCCGACGTGCTGGTCACCGCCGACACCGACACGATGGACGGGCTGCGGGAGGAGACCGGCCCGGCGACCGTCATCGCCGGCAACCGGCTGGTCATCGCCACCGCCGAGGGCAATCCGCACGAGGTGCGCACGCTTGCGGACCTCGGCGACCGGGAGCTGAAGGTGGTGCTCGCGGCGCCCGAGGTGCCCGCGGGCCGGTACGGCAGGGAGATCCTGGACGCCGCGGGGACCACGGTCGAACCGGTCTCGCAGGAGCCGAGCGTGCGGGCGGTACTGAGCAAGATCGAACTCGGCGAGGCCGACGCGGGACTCGTCTACGCCACCGACGCGGCAGGCTCCGAACTGGTCGAGGCGGTGGCGATCCCGGAACGGCGGAACGTCCTGGCGTCCTACCCGGCAGCCACGCTCGACAGCTCCTCCGACCCGGAGGCGGCCACCGCGTTCGTGGACTGGCTCGGCGGCGAGCAGGCCCAGGACCTGCTGCGTGCGGCCGGCTTCCAGCAGCCCTGACCCGCGGCGGCCGACGGCGGACGGGCCTCAGCGTCCCGGTCGCCGGCAGCCCCGCACCCGCGCCGGCGGACAGCGGCGTGAGCCACCAGCGAACCGGGAACCCGCCGATGAGACTTCTCCGCAGCCGGACCTCCGGCACCCGAGCCCCCCTGACGCTCGTGCTGCCCGCACTGCTCGCCGTCGTGCTGCTGCTGCTCCCGCTGGTGGGTGTGCTGGCCCGCACCTCGTGGGCGGAGCTGGGGGGACACCTCTCCGACCCCCCGGTGCTGGAGGCGCTGCGGCTGTCGGTGGTCGTCTCGTTCTGGGCGCTGGCCCTGTCACTGCTGCTCGGTGTGCCGCTGGCCTGGCTGCTCGCCCGGGTCGACTTCCCCGGCAAGGCGGTGGTGCGGTCGCTGGTGCTGCTGCCGATGGTCTTGCCGCCGACCGTCGGCGGGGTGGCGCTGCTGCTCGCCTTCGGCCGTCGCGGTGTGCTCGGGCCCTGGCTGGAGAACAGCTTCGGCCTCACTCTGCCGTTCCACACCTCGGGCGCGGTGCTCGCGGCGACCTTCGTCGCGATGCCCTTCCTGGTGATCAGCCTGGAGGGCGCGCTGGCCGGGCTGCACGAGCGCTACGAGCAGACCGCCGCTTCGCTCGGCGCCTCCCCGGTGCGGGTGTTCCGCACGGTGACGCTGCCGATGGTGGCGCCCGCCCTGGCCGCCGGTGCCGCGCTGACCTGGGCCCGGGCCCTCGGTGAGTTCGGCGCGACCATCACCTTCGCGGGCAATCTGCCCGGCGCCACCCAGACCCTGCCGCTCCAGGTGTACCTGCTGCTCCAGGAGCAGCCCGCCGCCGCCACCTCCGTCTCGCTGCTGCTGCTCGCCATCGCCATGGCCGTGCTGGTCGCCCTGCGCGGACGCTGGACCACCGGCCCCACCGACCACCGCCCCACCGGCGGCCCTCCCACCAACGCCCCTCCCGGCGGCGGGCCCCCGGAAGCCGCGACCGACGTGCCGGACCCGCCAGCAGCCGAGGCACCAACCGCCCCGCACCCAACCGCCCCCCGCCCCGCTGCCCCGCCACCGCGCGTGTCCGGTGCCGTCCCCCCGGGCGGGGGGCGCTGGCCGCTGCACGCCGACGTCACCGGCTTCACCACGCTCACCCTGGACGCCGAGCCGGGAACCACGCTCGCCGTGGTGGGCCCCAACGGGGCGGGC
>NZ_BAAHCA010000524.1:0-3459 GCF_054776295.1 Streptomyces sparsus | reverse complement strand
TCACGGCACGGGACGGGGCACCGGCCGGCCCGCACGACGGGCGGCGAACCGGGAAGCGGGGTGCGAGGCCCCTGCTGCCGGAGCGGGAGGCGGCAGCACCGGCACGGCGACCGATCCGGTGACGGCGGATCCGGCAGCCGAGGAGCAGGCACCGGCGGACCGGACCGCGGACCAGTACCGGACCGAGGCAGCGTCGCCGGAGGCGGGCTCAGCGGCGGCGGAGGCGGCGGAGGCTCCGGAGACGGGAGCGAGGGCAGAGGCGGGAGCGGACGGGGGCGCCCGGGCGGCGCGCACCGGCGACCCGGCTGCCGCCTTCGACGCGCTGTACAGCCGGCACGTGCGTTCCCTGACCCGGCAGACGTTCCTGCTCACGGGCCACCGCGGCCTCGCCGAGTCCGCGGTGCGCCGGGCGTTCCACACCGCCTGGGAACGCTGGCCGGAGGTGGCGGTCGACCGGGACCCGGCGGGCTGGGTGCGGGCCTGCTCCCACGAGTACGCGCTGTCGCCGTGGAGCCGGCTGCGCCCGGGGCACCACTCCCCCGAGACCTACGCCGGGCTGCCGGAGGACAAGGAGTGCCTCGACGCGCTGCTCAGCCTGCCGCCGTGCTACCGCCGCACGCTGCTGCTGCACGACGGCATAAGGCTCGGCCTGCCGGAGACGGCAGCCGAGTCGGAGGCGAGCACGCCGGCCACCGCTGGGCGGCTGCTGCACGCCCGCGAAGCCCTGGCCGAGCTGCTGCCGGTGGTCCGGGAGACCGAGCCCGAGCAGCGCGGTGAGCTGATCGGCACCCTGCTGCGGCGCGTCGCGGCGGCCCAGCCGGTGCGCACCGTGCCGGCTCGGATCGTCCGGACCGGCAGTGAGCGGCAGTCCCGGCGCTGGATACTGGCCGCCTGCGGTCTCACCGTCGCGGTGGTGACCGCCACGTCCTTCACCGTCGCCACGACGGAGAGCGGCACGCTCATCCCGCAGGTGCTGCCGGCCATGCTCGACGAGCTGTCCCGCTAACCGTGCCCCGAGGTGCGCCCACACGGGTCCGGGCCCGCCCCCGCAAGCAGGGGCGGGCCCGGACCCGTCACACCGTGGGCCGCCTCGGCGGCCCGATGTTCAGCCGCCGAGGATCTCGCGCGCCAGGCGCGCGGTCGCCGACGGGGTCTTGCCGACCTTGACGCCGGCGGCCTCCAGGGCCTCCTGCTTCGCCTGGGCGGTGCCCGAGGAGCCGGAGACGATGGCGCCCGCGTGGCCCATGGTCTTGCCCTCGGGCGCGGTGAAGCCCGCGACGTAGCCGACGACCGGCTTGGAGACATTGGCCTTGATGAAGTCGGCCGCACGCTCCTCGGCGTCACCGCCGATCTCACCGATCATCACGATCAGGTCGGTGTCGGGGTCGGCCTCGAACGCCTGGAGGGCGTCGATGTGGGTGGTCCCGATGATCGGGTCACCGCCGATGCCGACACAGGTGGAGAAGCCGAGGTCCCGCAGCTCGTACATCATCTGGTACGTGAGCGTGCCGGACTTCGAGACCAGGCCGATGCGGCCGGGCTTGGTGATGTCCGCCGGGATGATGCCCGCGTTGGACTGGCCCGGCGTGATCAGGCCCGGGCAGTTCGGGCCGATGATGCGGGTCTTGTTGCCCTTGCTGCCGGCGTGCGCCCAGAAGGCGGCGCTGTCGTGCACCGCGATGCCCTCGGTGATCACCACGGCGAGCGGGATCTCGGCGTCGATCGCCTCGATGACCGCGCCCTTGGTGAACTTCTCCGGCACGAAGATGACGGTGACGTCAGCGCCGGTGGCCTCGACGGCCTCCTTCACGCCGCCGAAGACCGGGATCTCCTGACCGTCGAAGTCGACCGTGGTGCCCGCCTTGCGGGGGTTCACGCCGCCGACGATGTTGGTGCCGGAAGCCAGCATGCGCTTGGTGTGCTTCTGGCCCTCGGAGCCGGTCATCCCCTGGACGATGACCTTGCTTTCCTTGGTGAGGAAAATAGCCATGGGTTGTCGATGTCCTCGTCTGTCCTCGTCAGTCCCGGTCCGGGGTTACTTCGCTGCCAGCTCGGCAGCACGGTCGGCGGCGCCGTCCATGGTGTCGACCTGCTCGACCAGCGGGTGGGCGGCGTCGGTAAGGATCTTGCGACCCAGCTCCGCGTTGTTGCCGTCCAGCCGGACGACCAGCGGCTTGCTGACGTCCTCACCCTTGGACTTGAGCAGTTCCAGCGCCTGCACGATGCCGTTGGCGACAGCGTCACAGGCGGTGATGCCACCGAAGACGTTGACGAAGACGGACTTGACCTCGGGGTCACCCAGAATGATCTCCAGGCCGTTGGCCATGACCTCGGCGGAGGCGCCGCCACCGATGTCGAGGAAGTTCGCCGGCTTGACGCCGGAGTGCTTCTCACCGGCGTAGGCGACGACGTCCAGGGTGCTCATCACGAGGCCCGCGCCGTTGCCGATGATGCCGACCTGGCCCTCGAGCTTCACGTAGTTCAGGCCCTTGGCCTTGGCTGCGGCCTCGAGCGGGTCGGCCGCCTCCTTGTCCTCCAGCGCCTCGTGGTCCGGCTGGCGGAACTCGGCGTTGGCGTCGAGGGAGACCTTGCCGTCGAGCGCGATGACCTTGCCGTCACCGGTCTTGACCAGCGGGTTGACCTCGACCAGCAGGGCGTCCTCCTTGATGAAGACGTCCCACAGCTTCTGCAGGGTGAAGACCACCTGGTCGGCGAGCTCGGCCGGGAACTTGGCCGCCTCGACGATCTCGCGGGCCTTCGCCTCGGTGACGCCCTCGATGGCGTCGACCGGGATCTTGGCGAGCGCCTCCGGCTTGGTGGCGGCGACCTCCTCGATCTCCACGCCACCCTCCACCGAGGCCATCGCCAGGAAGGTGCGGTTGGTGCGGTCCAGCAGGAAGGAGACGTAGTACTCCTCCGCGATGTCCGCAGTCTGGGCGAGCATCACCTTGTGAACGGTGTGCCCCTTGATGTCCATTCCGAGGATCTGGCCCGCCTTGGCGACCGCGTCATCCGGGTCGGAGGCGAGCTTCACACCGCCGGCCTTGCCTCGGCCACCGGTCTTCACCTGCGCCTTCACGACCGCGCGACCACCAAGTCGCTCGGCCACCTCGCGCGCCGCCTCGGGCGTGTCGATGACTTCACCGGCCAGCACCGGTACGTCATGCTTGGCGAAGAGATCCCTCGCCTGGTACTCGAACAGGTCCACGCGCGTCCGTCCCTCATCAGTTTTCGCGGTTCGTTGTCAGCGTGGGCGTGCCGCGTGGCCGCGTCTGCGATGTCCGCGGCATGTCCGCCTTGCAGATTAGCCCTGTGGCTGTGCACTGCATAAATTCCACGTCACACCGGCGCGGTGAGACGGGTCACATACGGCCTCCGACCGGCTGCGCACCGCGACCCCCGCAGGCAGCGCACGCCCTCACGCGCGCCCCCGCACGCCCCGGCGCGCGTGCCTGCGGG
>NZ_BAAHCA010000523.1:0-3460 GCF_054776295.1 Streptomyces sparsus | reverse complement strand
GGGGGCGGGGGCCGGCGGGGGCGGGCGGCAGCAGGCCGCCCCGGCACGTCGCAGCGGGCTCACCTCGTGGACGATCGGCACCCTGGACCGGACGTTCGAGACCCGCCGGGCGGGACAGCCGGTGAAGGCCTATCCGGCGCTGGTCGACGACGGCGACTCGGTGTCCGTGCAGCTCTTCGACTCGGAGGACGAGCAGCGGCAGGCGATGTGGCGCGGCACGCGGCGGTTGATCCTGCTCAACCTGCCCTCCGACCCGGCCAAGTTCGCCCAGTCCAAGCTGACGAACCAGCAGAAGCTGGCGCTGTCCCGCTCGCCGCACGGCAGCGTGCAGAAGCTGTTCGAGGACTGCGTGAGCGCCTCCGTCGACCAGCTCGTCGCGGCCAGGGGCGGTCCCGCCTGGGACGAGGAGGCCTGGCGCAAGCTGTTCGACGCGGTCCGGTCGGACGTGGTGGACACCACGTTGCGCACGGTTCGGCAGGTGCAGGAGGTGCTCGCGGCCTGGCAGGCGTGCGAGCGGCGGATGAAGGCGCCGCCGCTGAGCAACAGCATGGTCCTGGTGCCGTCGCTCACCGACGTCCGGGCCCAGTTGGCGGCGCTGGTCTGCCCGGGCTTCGTCACCGCGCACGGCGCCCGGCGGCTGAAGGACGTGCTGCGGTACCTGGTGGCCGCCGACCGGCGGTTGCAGCAGCTGCCGAACAACGCCGAGCGGGACCGCGCCAGGCTGGCGAAGGTCAAGGAGATGCAGGACGAGTACGCGTGGCTGCTGGAGCAGTTCCCGCCCGGCCGGCCGGTGCCGGAGCAGGCCAGGGAGATCCGCTGGATGATCGAGGAGCTGCGGGTCAGCTATTTCGCGCACGCGCTCGGCACGGCGTACCCGGTGTCGGACAAGCGCATCGTGAAGGCGGTGGACGCGGCTGTGCCCACACCTCGCTGACCAGCGCCGACGGCCCGCACTCAGGTGCCGCGCGAGGCTCGCGCCGGCTTCGGCGCCGGTGCTGTGCGGGGTGGGCGCGAACGGATTGGCTATGCGCCCCTGACCTGCTGTAGAGTCTGGTTCGCGCCCGGCGGTAACGGGTCGCAACGCAAGGTCCTGTGGAGCAGTTTGGAGTGCTCGCCACCCTGTCAAGGTGGAGGCCGCGGGTTCAAATCCCGTCAGGACCGCACGACAGAAGGGTCCGCATCCGAAAGGGTGCGGGCCCTTCTTGTTGCGTCCGCCGGCTCCCCGGCAGGCCCCCGGGCCCGCTGCGGGAGGGCGGTGCGGGTACGCGGCGTCTTGACGGGGTGCCGCTGCGCGAGTACCTCTGCTGGGAGGAGGTGGTCGCCGTGCCGACGACTCCGAAGCCCCCGCGGCATGCGACGGGCGCCCTGCTGCGCGCACATCTGTCGGCTGCCGCTCGCTACGGCCACACGGCCCGCCGGTGCCGGATCTGCCACCGGTTGCAGCGTCTCGCCCTGGAGCAGCCCCCGGAAGCGGACGGCGTACCGGACGCCCCGGCCCGATCCGTCCACGCCGCGGGCCCCACCCGCTCCACCGCCCCCGCTGAGTCCGTGGGTTCCGCCGGGGGGCGAAGTCCCGCACGTCGATGACAAAAGCGGTGCCGTGCACCCCTGTCCGGGTGCGAAGCTGGAACAAGCGCGGGGCTGCCGCTTGTTGGCGTCCCTACTACCGTAGTTCCGGCACACTCGGCAAGCACACGGACCTGTGACGGGAGTCACCGAACTGGTTGTGGAGACGGGGGAATTTATCCCGTTCCTACACCGGGTCAATTTAATATGTGCAATTGCACCCCCTTCCGGTGGGTCCGCGCGATCTCCGGAACGACCCCTCCGAGTGACACGGAACGACCGGGAGACGGCCCCCGGAGCCCCGTGCGGGTGACGCCGCGGCGAGCGTTTGCCGCCCGGCACGGACACCCTCCGTCACCCCGCGAGCCCGAGGACGCAGCGGCCCGGTCCTCCCGACCCGGCGGTCGGCCGCGCGCCTCTTCCGTCCGGTGGTCGTCGAAACGGCCCCGCCCGTCCCGGCGACCGACGGACGGAAGGGGTACGCGGGCGCAAAAAAATCGCGTCGGACCCGGCGGAGTCCGACGCGATTGACGACCAAGCCCTGGGGGGACACGGACTCGGACGTCTTGTGCTGCCTGGCGCATCCGGTGGGGCCGGAGACGCCCGTTATGCGGTTGTTCAGGCCTCGCTGCGCTGCTGCGGAATGCCCGCAAGAAGAGCGCGCACCTCCGCCTCGCGGTAGCGGCGGTGCCCTCCGAGCGTGCGGATCGACGTGAGCTTGCCTGCCTTTGCCCACCGCGTCACCGTCTTCGGGTCCACGCGGAACATCGTGGCAACCTCAGCCGGGGTCAGCAGCGGCTCGGCATCAGGGGTGCGAGCGGTCATGAGCGGCCTCCTCGGGAGAACCGAACCATCACGGTTCTTTCCTCTAAATTCTGCACCTTGACCCGCGTTGCCCGAAATGGCGTACGCAGGCCGAGTCGGTTATAGGACGAACGGCTTGTCCTCGGCACTACAACTACACCATCTGTCCAGCCTCGTCGGCCAAACCGATGGAATTGCCCTCTCAGGTGTTCAACCTCAACGGATGCCGATGGAACATGCCATAACGGACAGTCAGCCGCCCGTGACATTCCGTCACAGACCATGACCAGATGGCACCGAGTGAACAAGGCAGGCAATACCGAAGTGTCCGCCCAAGTTCGGACGGTAGGAGACCTTGCCGGACTCCTTGTCCTATTTTGACACGAGGAGTGGGCTTGAGGGCAAGGGCCTCTTTGAATGAGGTTTAGTGCGATCTATCACGCTTGAGGCAATCGCCCGGATCGGGACCAAGGTCCCACCCCGTCCGACGGCGCACAGCCACCCTCAGGCGCCTCGCACGACCCAGGGGCCCCGCAGCCGCGCGGCACCGCACCGGAGGCCGTCAGCTGGCGAACTGGCGCTCCCGCACCGCCCTCCAGCGCTCGGTCAGGACCTCGAACAGCTCACCCGCCCGGTCGGTGTCCCCGTCACGCAGAGCGGCCACCCCCTCGGCCGCTTCCGCAGCCGAGCGGTCGACGGCGAGCTGCTCCTCGGGAATGGTGTGCACCAGTCCTCCGTAGTCCAGCTCGACCATCGAACGGGGATGGAACTCCTCGAGCCACCGCCCCACATCTATCAGGCCGTCGACCAGCACCCCCTCGCCCAGCTCGGTGCGGAAGAGCTTCAGTGAGCGGGCGAGACGGCGACGGGCCTGCACCATCGGGGTCCGGTAGCGCAGCGACAGGCCCTCGGACGCCTTGCCGTACTCCCGCTCGCCGTCCTCGAACATCAGGAACCAGCGGACCGGTACGTGCCACAGCGCGGACCGGATCCACGGCCGGGCGTCCGCGTTGTGCGGGCCCCGGCCGCGCCACCGCTCGAAGTCGGCCTCGGCCTCCCGCCGGACCACCGGCGGCAGCGCCGCGTCGAG
>NZ_BAAHCA010000522.1:0-3463 GCF_054776295.1 Streptomyces sparsus | reverse complement strand
GGCCGCCACCGCCGCGTGGGAGGCCGCCTACTGGGGGTCGCTGCCGGAGTGGGAGCACCAGATCATCACAGACGCCAGGCCGGGCATCTACGCCTGCTTCAACCAGGCGGACCTGCTGATCAGTGACGTCTCCAGCGTCGTGTCGGACTACCTGAGCAGCGAGAAGCCCTACGCCGTCGCCAACACCAGCGGGCTGTCCGAGGCCGACTTCCGGAACGGCTACCCGACGGTCCGCGCGGCCACGGTGCTCACCCCGGACGCGAACGGCGTGCCGGCGCTGCTGGCGGCGGTGCGCGATCCGCGGTCGGACTCCCTGGCCGAAGCCCGGGCCGAGCTGAAGGTGCAGCTGCTCGGGCCGGCCGACCCGCCGTCCATCCAGCGCTTCAACGACGCGCTCGACAGGCAGGGCGCCAAGGCGGACGTGCGCCGCCGGAGGACCTCCGAGCGCTTCACCGAGATCCCGGTGCAGCGCGAACTCGAGGCGGAGGCCGGCGTGTTCGCCACCAGCCCGGAGAACGGCGGCGGCGAGCAGATCGAACTGGCCGAGGACTCGGCCATCGCCTGACACCCGCGAGCGCCGGGCCGTCGACACGGGCCCGGCGACGACCGCTCGTCGCGCCTGGGAACGCCGGTCGGCCCGGAGGCACACAGCCTCCGGGCCGACCGGCGTTCACCGCTGGGAGTGACACGCCTCCCGCGGGGTGCGTGTCACTGGAAGGGGTCGAAGTCCCGGTACTCCTGCTGGGAGGTGTCGGCCTGTTCGGCGTCGCGGTCCCGGCGGCGCTGCGCGGCGGGGCGGGGCGCCTCCATCCGGTGATCCTCGCCTCGGCGGCCGAGCATCTCCGCGCCTGCGGACATGGTCGGCTCCCAGTCGAAGACGACGGCGTTGTCCTCGCTGCCGATCGCCACCCCGTCGCCCTCCCGGGCACCGGCCTTCATCAGGGCCTCCTCCACGCCGAGGCGGTTGAGGCGGTCGGCGAGGTAACCCACGGCCTCGTCGTTCTGGAAGTCCGTCTGCTGCACCCAGCGCTCCGGCTTCTCCCCCCGCACCCGGTAGAGGCCGTCATCCTCACGGGTGACGGTGAAGCCCGTCTCGTCGACGGCCTTCGGCCTGATGACCACCCGGGTGGACTCGTCCTTCGGCTTGGCGGCCCTGGCCTCGTCGACGATGGAGGCGAGCGCGAAGGAGAGCTCCTTCAGACCGCGCCGGGACACCGCCGAGACCTCGAACACCTGGTAGCCGCGGCGTTCCAGGTCCGGGCGGATGATGTCGGCGAGGTCCTGGCCGTCGGGCACGTCGATCTTGTTCAGGGCGATCACCCGCGGCCGGTCGTCGAGACCGCCGTACTGGGCGAGTTCGGCCTCGATGACGTCCAGGTCGGAGGCCGGGTCGCGGTCGGACTCCAGCGTCGCGCAGTCCAGCACGTGCACCAGCACCGAGCAGCGCTCGACGTGCCGCAGGAACTCCAGTCCCAGGCCGCGGCCCTCGCTCGCCCCGGGGATGAGGCCCGGCACGTCGGCGATGGTGTAGACGGTCGAGCCGGCCGTCACCACACCGAGGTTGGGGACGAGCGTGGTGAAGGGGTAGTCGGCGATCTTCGGCTTCGCGGCGGAGAGCACGGAGATCAGCGAGGACTTGCCCGCGGACGGGTAACCGACCAGCGCCACGTCGGCGACGGTCTTCAGCTCCAGGCTGATGTCCCGGGTCTCGCCCGGCTCACCGAGCAGCGCGAAACCGGGTGCCTTGCGGCGGGCGGAGGCCAGCGCCGCGTTGCCCAGGCCGCCGCGGCCGCCCTGGCCGGCGACGAAGGTGGTGCCCTGGCCGACCATGTCGGCGAGCACGTTGCCCTGGGGGTCGAGGACGACGGTGCCGTCGGGCACCGGCAGGACGAGGTCGTCGCCGCTGGCGCCCATCCGGTTGCCGCCCTCGCCGGGCTTGCCGTTGGTCGCCTTGCGGTGCGGACTGTGGTGGTACTCGAGCAGCGTCGTGACGTCCTGGTCGACGACCAGCACGACGTCACCGCCCCGGCCGCCGTTGCCGCCGTCGGGGCCGCCGAGCGGCTTGAACTTCTCCCGGTGCACGGAGGCGCAGCCGTGGCCACCGCTACCCGCGGCGATGTGCAGCTCGACGCGGTCCACGAAGGTGGTCATGACGGATGCCTCCTGGCTGTTCTGTGGGTGTTGCCTGTACTAACAAGCCGAGGGCGGTACCGCTTCCCCTGCTGGGGAGACGGTCCGCCCTCGGAAAGCTGCCTGATCGTGCCAGAGGCTGGTTACACAGCGACCGGGACGATGTTCACGACCTTGCGGCCGCGGTGCGTGCCGAACTGCACGGCACCGGCGTCCAGTGCGAACAGGGTGTCGTCGCCGCCGCGGCCGACGCCCGAGCCCGGGTGGAAGTGGGTGCCACGCTGCCGGACGATGATCTCGCCGGCGTTCACGACCTGACCGCCGAAGCGCTTGACGCCGAGGCGCTGAGCGTTGGAGTCACGACCGTTCCGAGTGGACGATGCGCCCTTCTTGTGTGCCATCTCTCCTCAGTCCCTTACTTCGCCGGGGCGGGGATGTCGGTGACCTTCAGCGCGGTGTGCAGCTGACGGTGACCGATCCGCTTCTTGTAGCCGGTCTTGTTCTTGTACTTCTGGATGTCGATCTTGACACCCTTGTGGTGGTCCACGACCTCGGTCTGGACCTTCACGCCGGCCAGCACCCACGGGTCGCTGGTGACGGCCTCACCGTCGACCACCAGCACGGCGGAGAGCTCGACGGTGTCGCCGACCTTGCTGGTGGAAATACGGTCAACCTCGATGACGTCGCCGACAGCAACCTTCTGCTGGCGCCCGCCGGTGCGCACGATCGCGTACACGCGGAACTCTCTCTCACTCGTAGCCGGAGCTCCCGATGCCAGCCGCCCGGCACAACCGGTGGTGACACCGTGCGTGACGATCCGAAGGGATTGAGCGGCCTCTCCCCGCTTGAACAGCCGGGAGGGATGTGCTCAGGAGCGCGGCGTGTCCACTGACACGCCGACGGTCAAGATTACGGAACCTTGACCAGGGGGTCAAACCGGGTCCGGGGGTCCCGCCCGCCGTGGCCGGCGGGACCCCGGTCCGTCACTCCTCGGTGGGCGCGGTGACGGACGTCGAGGCCTGTTCGGCCGCGGCCGTCCGCTTGCTCGCCTTCTTCGCCGGGGCCTTCTTCGCGGCCGCCTTCTTGGTCGCGGCCTTCTTCGCCGGGGCCTTCTTCTCGGCCGTCGCGGACTTCTTCGCCGCGGCCTTCTTGGCGGGCGCCTTCTTGGCCGACGCCTTCCTGGCCGACGCCTTCCTGGCCGGGGTCTCCTCCTCCGACGCCTCCGTGGGCGCCTCCGTGGGCGTCTCGACCGCGGGCAGCACGATCGCCGCGGCGTCGTCACCGCCGGCCGCACCGGCCGGGGCGGAGACCCTGCGGGTCGCACGGCGACGCG
>NZ_BAAHCA010000521.1:0-3469 GCF_054776295.1 Streptomyces sparsus | reverse complement strand
GTGCGACCGCTCCGGCGGGTCCGGCGGCAGGGGCGGGGTCGCCGGTCGGTGCCGTGCCGACGGCGGGTGCCGCGTGCCGGGGCCTGCCCTCGGGAGCACCCGGCGCCCAGGAGAGACCCAACCCCCCGCCGACCAGGGCCAGCAGGAAACCGACGAGGTATCCGCCGATGTTGGACACGACCAGGGACACCAGGGCGAGCAGGATCGCGGCGACCCCCGCGAACACCCGCCCCTGCGGCTGGTACCAGAGGGTCAGGCCCAGCACCACCAGCAGCACGCCGATGATGAGTGATCCCGACCCTGTGGTGGTGGCCAGCCGGAACGACAGGTTCTCCAGGCTGGGATCCGTGTAGGGGATCCAGACGATCGGCAGGCCCGCCAGCAGCGTGAACAGGCCCGCCCAGAAGGGGCGCTGCCAGCGCCAGTGGCGGAACGACACACGCCAGCGGCCGACGCGCGACCGCGCCCCCGACGACTCGGCACTCATGTGAACAGCTCCCTCGGGCCGGACGGTGCGGAAGTTCGAGGTCGGGGAGCGGGACGTCTCGCCCCGCCCCCCTCAGTGCGTCAGAAGCACTCGTTCTTGCCCTTGGAGACGTTCATCTTGAGCCCAGAGAGCTTGAAGGTACCCGCACTGGTCGCCCACGACGTCTGACGGACGTTGAGCAGCGTGGCCGAGTCGGCCTCCTGTGCGAACGAGCCTGCCCGGGCCTCGTCGTCCGGCCTGACGCCCGGCCCCTTGTTGGAGTCGCCGGCCGCGACCCCGATGTTGATGTTGCGGAAGGTGGCGTCCGCGTCGAGCTGGTCGAGGTCGATGTAGAGGTTCTGCGCCTCGACCTTCTTGCTGCCCTGTCCCGCCCTGAGCAGCAGCGACACGTCGCCGAAGCCGGGGACGGGCACCACGACGGACTGGCACAGGTTGGTCAGCTCGGCGGTCCTGAACGCCGAGACCGCCACCGGCACCTTCTTGCCGCCGCGCTGCGTGTCGATGGCGCCGTACTGCACGAACCCGTTGCCTTCGAGCTTGTCCACGGCGACCTTGGCCTGCTGCCCGGAAACGCTGAACGAGGCGGCCAGCGCGCCCTGGGCGATCGCCAGGCCCACCGCCGCCGTTGCGGCCACACTCGGAACCATGACGACGGCGAACCGCTTCCATCTGGTCCCGCCACGAGCCACAGACTCCATGACATTCCTCCTTCTCGGACGTACATCTCCGGCCCGGTGCGGTCGTCGGATGCGAGCCGCCCCCTGGCAGGGATGGGAGAAGTGCTACGTCCTCGGGAAGGAGAGCGCCGCCAGTCGCGGACGCGGGCAGCGTCCCCTCAGCCGGCGATCACCCCCGAGCGACAACCACTGGCCGCGCTCTCGCGCGGCATGTCGGACAGGCACCGCCGGTTGGACGGGAACCCCCCTGCCCTGGCCGTGAGTGGGGTGCTCACGACCGCCCGGTGGGGTGACCACCACCGCACGTGGCACCGGTTGGCTGCCGGGCTGTCGGGGGTGGACCGAGCGTGGCCGATCGTGGTGCATGGACGGGCTGCGGCACAAGGGGTTCATTACTTGCGGGTAACGGCTGGGTAACCGCGGTACCGGGACACCGGCATACCAGGTACGGAGGGTGCGCGTCCGCTCGGCGGCAAGAAGCGGACCAAACGGGTGCTGTGCGGAGAAATCACCGACCTGCTCTTACCGTGAGTAACAGCGGCCGTGATTGCCAAGATTTGGCAAAACACGGCCGCTGTTTGTCAATCTGTAAATAGGCAGAGGGAAACGGGACTTCCGATCAGAACAGCACCCGGGCGAGGGCACCGCGTCCGGCGACGACCCGCGGGTCGTCGGGGCCGATCACCTCGAACAGCTCCAGCAATCGCAGCCGGGCGGTCTCCCGGTCGTCACCCGCGGTGCGCCGCACCGTCTCGACGAGCCGGCCGAAGGCGTCCTCGACGTGGCCGCCGACCAGGTCCAGGTCCGCCGCCCGCAGTTGGGCCTGCACGTCCGTCGGGGCGTCAGCCGCCGCGCTGCGCACCTGCCGCTCGTCCAGCCCCTGCACCCGGGCGAGCAACTCGGCCTGGGCCAGGCCCAGACGGGCCTCCTGGTTGCCGGGATCGTCGGACAGCACGTTGCGGTACGCCTGCACCGCGCCGCCGAGGTCACCGGTGTCGAGCGCCGCGTGGGCGGCGGCCAGCGCCGGGTCCTCCGGCGGCTCGGGCGCCTGCGGCGCCGCCTGCTCGGGTCCGGCGTCGCCCTCGACGGGCGCGCCGACGATGCCGAAGCGCTCTTCGGCGGCCTGGATCAGCTGGTCAAGCACCTGGCGGACCTGCGCCTCCGGGGCCGCCCCCTGGAACAGCGGCAGTGCCTGACCGGCGATCACGGCGAACACCGCCGGAATGCCCTGCACGCCGAACTGCTGGAACAGCATCTGGTTGCTGTCGACGTCGATCTTGGCGAGTACGAACCGGCCGCGGTACTCCTGGGCGAGGCGCTCCAGCAGCGGCCCGAGCTGCTTGCACGGCTCGCACCACTCGGCCCAGAAGTCGATGACGACGGGCACTTCGGCGGACCGCTGGAGCACGTCGAGTTCGAACCCGGCCTCGTCGACGTCGATCACCAGGCCGCCCGGGGCCGCGGCGTCACCGGGCCCTTCACCTGCGGCGCGCTGGGAGCGCGCCTGCTCGGCCTTCTGCTTGGCCTCACCGGCCGCCTTCACCGCGGCGAGGTCGACCACTCCGCTCATGGACATGTTGCGTGGCTGCATGAGGACAGTCTCCCCCCTCCGCGCGGTGTTGTGCGCCGGGTCCCCACCCGGCCGTGGTCGTCGCGGTGGTGTCGCGGCACTCCGATGGACGGGGCGGTCCACCGGAGGCCATTCCGCTACGGGCCGTAGCGTAACTCATCCGCTGGATAGGGTCACCCCATGGCACGCCCACGCAACGCCGCCACCGACGCGGCCATCCTGGAGGCGACCCGCGCCGCCCTGGTCGAACTGGGCTGGTCCAGGCTGTCGATGGCGGACGTCGCCCACCGCGCAGGGGTCGCCAAGACGACGCTCTACCGGCGCTGGCACAACAAGGGCGAACTGGTCGTCGACGCGGTCGCGGTGGTCTTCGACTCCCTGGAGCTGCCCGACCTCGGCAGCCTGCGGAACGACCTCGAAAGCGTGGTGCTGTCCTTCGGCGCGCTGCTGACCCGCCCCGAGACCTCGGCGGCGCTGATGGCGGTGGTCGGCGAGGCCACCACCGACCCGGCGCTGCAGCAGCGACTGCGCGACGCCGTCGTGGACCGCCAGAAGCACCTGGTGCTCACCGGCCGGGCCCGCGCCCAGGCGCGCGGGGAACTCCCGCCGGATCCCGCCGACCCGGCGGAGACGGCACGGGTGGTCGACCTCGTCTTCGACGTGATCGCGGGCGCTGTGGTGCACCGCCGCCTGGTCAGCGGCGGCCCGGTGGACGCGACGTGGGCCCACCGCTTC
>NZ_BAAHCA010000520.1:0-3472 GCF_054776295.1 Streptomyces sparsus | reverse complement strand
TGCCGCGCGGCAGCGCGACGCAGGGGTAGCCGACCTTGGCGGCGGCTTTCGCCAGCGCGGCCGGTTCGCACAGCTCGAAGCGGACGGGCTGCCCGGTGAGCTGGTTGACGCGGTCCCGCAGCACTGCCGGGTCGGTGAGTGCGGCCACCACCGATGGGGGGTTACCCGGCAGGCGCAGCGCGGCGTTGGCCCAGGACGCCGCGAGTGCGCTGGCCGCGTCGAAGCCGAACACCGCGGCCCGGTCGTGGCGGGCGAAGGCGCCCAGCGCGTAGACCAGTGTGCGGCGGTCGCTCCAGTCGGCCTGGATCATCCCGTCGGCTTCGGCAGCGGTCTGCCGCATTCCTGGCGCCGCGGGGTCGGGGCTCACAACGAGTGTGCGGGCCCCGACCCTGCGGGCCGCCCGTACCGTCCGCAGGCGGGGGCTGAGCAGGACGGCGGTGGGCGTGGGGGGTGGTCTCATGGGGCGGGCTCCGGAGCACCGTGTTCCAGGTGCTCCTCGAGCCAGCGTTCACAGGTGTTCAGCCGGTCCATCACTTCGACGGAGTCGCCTCCGGCGACGATGGTCCAGCACACCCCGGTGGCGCTGTGCCGCGGTCCGGGGCTGAACTCGCCGGGGGCGAGGTTGGTCACGTGTTCCCGTACCCAGTCGAACGGCGGTGGGCCGGGGACCCGCACGACCCGTCCGGGGAGCGGGGTGATGCACAGTTCACCGTGCACCGCGCGGGGTATCTCGAACGGTTCGGCGCGCAGCGGCAGGCCGGTGGCGAGCCGGAACCAGGTCTCCTTCAGGTCGATGCCGTAGGTACGGCGGATCAGCTGCGGGATGCGTGCTCCGCCCACCCGCGAGGCGATCTCGCAGAGCAGCAGGCGATCATCAAGGGTGTGGAAGACCTCCAGGTGGTACGCGCCGACCTCCGGCGCGGGCATGACCTTCATCAAGGTGTCGAAGAAGTCCGCGAGCCGCGCCGACATCGGCTCGTGGGGGTGGAGCAGCACCGAGCCGTTGTTGGCGCCGGAGAGCACCTCGAGACAGCCGGTGTAGTAGTGGCCAGCGGAGACGAAGCGGAAGCCGGGCGCCACCACCGCGTCCACGTGGTAGACCTCGCCTCGTACGAACTCCTCCACCATCAGGTCGTGCCGCCACCGGGTGGCGCTGAAAGCGGTGAGGTCGCCGTCGTTCCGCAGCACGGTGACTCCGCGCGAGCCGCCCTGGCTGACGGGTTTCACCACCACCGGGTAGCCCCGTTCGGCGATGAACTCCACCAGGTCGAAGAAGGTGCCCAGCCGGGTGTACGCCGGAACGGACACCCCCTGCGCGGCCAGGTCCTTCATCAGTGCCTTGTCCCGGAAGGCCCGGGCGCTGGCCTCGCTCTGGCCCGGTATGGCAAGCCGGTCCCGCAGCCGGCCGGCCCGTTCCAGGTCGTACTCGTTGTCCGTGAGCACGTGCTCGAAGGACGCCGGGTCCACAGCCTGGGTGGCCATCCGCAGGGCCGCCAGCTCGGCGTAGGAAACCGCCTCGCAGTCGGCGACCTGCTCGTAGTGCGCGTAGCGCTCCGGTCCCGGCAGCGGATTCCCGGTGAACACCACCATGTCCGCGGCGAGTTCCGGAAGCATCTCGGCGTAGTCGTTGCTCGGCCCACCGTTGACGACGAGCGTGGTCATCTGCAGATTCTCCGGGAGTCGGCCGGCTGCCCGTCAGGGGCTGTCAGCCCCAGGACCAGCTGGTGTCGCCGGACTCGGTCGACTGAGCGGCGGCCGGTGCCTGGCCGGCGTCCGCGGAAGCCAGCTGCACACCACCGAAAGCGAGCGCGATGATGAAAGGTACGGCAAAGACGCGAGTGAACCTCTTCACAAGATTCCTCCCTATTGACCTGGGCAGCGTCCCCAACCGACCGCTGCATTCCACGGTTGATGTTCACGTGGCGCGGCGCCGGATCCAAGGGGTTTGCCCTGGCGGCATCTCGCCTGGCACGTTGTCGCCTCAGGAGGCTCGGATGAGATCAAGGAAGCTGGGACTGTGCAGGAGAATGGCGAAATAGACGCGACGGCTTCCCGGGTCTACCGGCTCCGGGTGATCCACGCCACCGACACCGCGGAGCGCATCGCGGCACGGGCGGGACTGGCCGTGGAGGACGTCACCGCGGCGGAGGCCCGGCTCGCGGCGCTGGGGCTGCTGCAACCGGCGCCGAGCGGCGGCTGGGCCGCGGTCAGTCCGGAGACCGCCGCGGACACCCTGCTCGCGGCGGCCCAGAGGGACGTCCTGGAGCGCCAGACGGCGATCGCCGGCGCCCGCGCCAGGCTGCACGCGCTGACGGGTGAGTACCTGGAGGCCCGGAGCATGCGCTCGGACAAGGGCAGCATCGAGGTGATCGAGGGCATCGACAGCATCCGGTCCGTCATGGACGACCTGGCGCGCCACTGCACCACCTCGGTGGACGCGCTGGTGCCCGGCGGGGGCATGAACGAGGCCAGCATCGGTTCGGCCCTTCCACTCGACCTTGAGACCCTCGCACGCGGGGTGCGGATGCGTACGCTGTTTCAGCACAGTGCCCAGAAACACCGACCGACCGCCCGCTACGCGGCGCGCATCAGCAGTGCCGGGGCGCAGGTGCGCAGCACCGGGGTGCTGCCGTCGCGGCTGCTGATCACCGACCACGGTTCCGCGGTGCTGCCCGTCGATCCGGCGAATCCGGCGGCGGGTGTGGTGCTGGTGCGCGATCCGGCGATGCTGGGTTTCCTGCGCCGGTTGTTCGACCACCACTGGGAACGCGGGCTGGAGTTCACCGCCCCGCAGGAGGGTGAGGAGAACGGGCCGGAGCCCAGCGAGTTGGAGCGGGATGTGCTGCTGCTGATGGCCGGCGGCAAGAAGAACGAGGTCATCGCCCACCAGCTCGGCATCTCCCCCCGGTCGGTCAGCAGGATCGTCGCCAACCTGATGGACCGCCTGGGCGCGACCAGCCGCTTCCAGGCCGGTGTCCGGGCCGCGATGAACGGCTGGCTGTCCTGAGCAGGCCACGCCCGGCCGGGCCCACGGGCAGGGCGGGTTCGGCGACGGCTCCCCGCCGGAACGATTCTGCGCGGTGGTCCGGAAGGGCGTTGAGCGTTCGGCCCCCGCGCCGCGTATTCCGTCGGAGGACGGACACCGACCGGCCACGGACACGGCGTGACACAGCCACGGAGTGACGCGGCGAAGGAGGTTGTGATGGCACCCCGCCACGGGTCGCACTCGTGGGAGGACGACCTGCACCTGTTCCGCACCACGGACGGCGTGCCCGGACCCGTACCCGGGCCCACCGGGCCGGAGGACGCCACCCAGGTGATGTCCGCGACCCGGTTCCTGCCACCGGTCCGGGACGAGGACTACGGTTATCTGCCGCCGGCACGGCCCGGCGAGTCGGACTGGGACCTGGCACGCCGCCGGCGCCGCCGTCCGCTGCGGGCCGCCGCCTGGACGGTGCTGGTCGGCGGCGCC
>NZ_BAAHCA010000519.1:0-3474 GCF_054776295.1 Streptomyces sparsus | reverse complement strand
GTGGGTGCGGCCCCGGGCCCGCGTGGTGCTGCGGGCCCGGGCGCTCAGACGCTGTAGTCGTCGGCGTTCGCCGGGGCGGGCGCCTGCACGGCCCCGCTGAGGAACTGCGAGCGGGCGCCGAACTTCTCCGTCTCCACGCCGTTCTCCTGGAGCACCCGGAACGCCGCCGCGTGCACCACGCGCAGCACCGGCGTCGCCGCGCGCAGCGCGTCGTCCGCCATGAAGCGGTGCCGCCACGGTTTGTCGGCCCACGTGTGCCGCAGACCGAACGGCTCCGGCAGCACGAGCTTGCCGCCGAAGAAGTCCAGCACGGGCGGGAACCACGTCAGCGGTGCCCGCGCCGCCAGCCGGACCACCTCGCGCGCCTCGACCAGCGGCAGCGGCACCTTGCGGGTCTCCCAGAACTTGATGCTCTTGGAGACCTCCTTCTCCTTCGGCGAGGGCTTGGTGGTGAACAGCGGGTGCACCGGGCCCAGGGCGTGGCCCGTCACCTCGATGCGCAGGGTGTGGTGCAGCACGGTCACGGTGATCATCATGGTGAGGATCAACTGGCCGTCCCACAGCACGAACTGCACACCCAGGTAGTGCCGGTTGCCGCTGCCGAACTGCTGCTCGTTGCAGATGCGCTGGATCTCGAAGTCGCGCACCTGGAAGGCCTCCACCTCCTGGCCGTCCGGCCGGGAGACCTCCTTCGCGCCCTCACCGACCGGTGAGACGATCCAGTGCCGGATGGACGGCTTCGGAAAGCCGCCGGTGTGCAGCGGGCCGCGTTCCAGCATGCGCAGCTGGTCGTGGATGGCCCGTATGACGTCCCAGCTGCGGAACGGGTTGATGTCGTCCACGCCCTTGCGCGGCGTCAGCTCCTCGGCGAGCTGCCAGCTGCCCCAGCGGGTGCCCATGCCGAGTATGCCCTTGGGTCCGGCGTAGAAGACGACGTTGCTGCTCTGCTCGGCGGCGAGCTTGAGGAGAGACTGGCGCAGCCGCTCCGCCTCCGCGTCGTTCGGGTCCTGCGGCACCGCCTCCGGGATGCGCGCCCCGACGGCCGCGCCGCCCAGCAGCGCCTGCCAGTTCGCCCGCAGGTCCTTCGCGCAGCGTTCCGCGATCTGCTTGGCCCACAACCAGCCCACGACGGGGGCCACCAGCATGGCCCGCAGGTAGAGCGCGAGCAGGCCCTCCACCGGCAGCGCCACCGCGATGAACAGGACCAGCCCGGCCAGCGCGACCAAGGCCGCGACGCCGACCGCGCCCGCCCGCTTGTCCTTGGAACCGGCCAGCGACCGCCGCAGCTGGAAGCCGCCCAGCCAGATCAGCACGCCCGGCAGGAACAGCACGCCGAAGACCATCATGACGATGGTCAGCTTGCGGTCGCGGGTCTTCCGGAAGCGGTTGGCGGCGAGGCAGTGGTCGACGACCGTCTGCGGCTCCGTGCCGAAGGACTGCACGAGCGGCTTGCGCCCGCCGCCGAGCATGCGCACCTGCACGGCGCGGGAGAACGCCTCACCCAGGTTCGGCTCGAACAGCGAGAGCCGGGGCGGCTTGACGACCGCCTCCTCGTTCGCCTTCACCAGCGTCTCGACCGCGGTGTCCCGGTAGGCGGCCGACGCGAGTGCCTGCGTCGCCGCGGTCTGCCCCGAACCGCCGGTCAAAGGGACCTGCGCCCCCGGGCTGAAGTCCACCTCCACGCCCAGCTGTCGGTCGTCGAAACCCGCCACGCCGCCCCCACCTTCCCTCAGCCCCGCTGCACTTGCCGTTCCCCGCCCGGCGGGGCGGCACACATCTGCCGGACCGTCAGCGTATCGGCCGTCAGCCCGCGGCCTCCTCGTGTTGCCGGATCCGGTCGGCCAGGTGGGCCGGCATCGGCTCGTGACGTGCGTGGACGCGGGTGAACCGGCCGCTGCCGTGCGCCAGCGCCCGCAACTCCACCGCGTACCGGCCGATCTCGACCTCCGGCACCTCCGCCCGCACCACCGACGTGCCGCTGCCCGCCTGCTCGGTGCCGATCACCCGCCCGCGTCTCGACGACAGGTCACTGAGCACGGCGCCGACGTGCACGTCGGCGACCGTCACGGTCAGCGCGGCGACCGGCTCCAGCAGGTGCCGGGGCGCCGCCGCGGCCGCCTCCCGCAGCGCCAGGGCCCCCGCGGTCTGGAAGGCGGCGTCGGAGGAGTCCACCGAGTGCGCCTTGCCGTCCAGCAGCGTGACCCGCACGTCGACCAGCGGGGTGCCCGGCGACACGCCCCGCTCGGCCTGCGCACGCACGCCCTTCTCCACGGAGGGCACGAACTGGCGGGGCACCGCGCCGCCCACCACCCTGTCGACGAACTCGATCCCCGTCCCGGTCGGCAGCGGCTCCACCAGCAGCTCGCACACCGCGAACTGGCCGTGCCCGCCGGACTGCTTGACGTGCCGGCCGCGCCCGGAGCCCGGACCCGCGAAGGTCTCCCTGAGCGCGACCCGGTGCGGTTCCTCGTCGACCCGCACGCCGTACCTCGACCGCAGCCGCTCCAGCGCCACGTCCCGATGCGCCTCCCCGAGGCACCACAGCACCACCTGCCGGGTCTCGCGGTTGTGCTCCAGACGCATCGTGGGATCCTCGGCCACCAAGCGGGCCAGCCCCTGCGACAGCTTGTCCTCGTCGGCCTTGCCGTGCGCGCGGATCGCCACCGGCAGCATCGGGTCGGGCATCACCCACGGCTCCATCAGCAGCGGCCGGTCCCGGTCGGACAGCGTGTCCCCGGTCTCCGCGTGGGCCAGTCTGGCCACGCACGCCAGATCACCGGCCACCGCGCGGCTCAGCGGGCGCTGGTGACGGCCGAACGGCAGCGAGAGCGCCCCCACCCGCTCGTCGACGTCGTGGTCCTCGTGCCCGCGGTCCGCCAGACCGTGCCCCGAGACGTGCACGGCCCGGTCCGGCCGCAGCGTGCCCGAGAACACCCGGACCAGCGAGAACCGCCCCACGTACGGGTCCGACGAGGTCTTCACCACCTCGGCCGCCAGCGGGCCGTCCGGATCGCAGACCAGGGCGGGCCGCGGAGCGCCGCCGGGGGACGTGACCGGCGGGATCGCACGCTCCGGAGGGGTGGGGAATCCACCCGTGACCAGTTCCAGCAGCTCCACGGTCCCCAGCCCCTCGCGGGCCCCCGGAGCGGCCGGAGCGGCTGCCAGCACGGGATGGAAGGCACCTCGGGCCACGGCCCTCTCCAGGTCCTGGACGAGCGTGCCGAGGTCCAGTTCCTCGCCGCCGAGGTAGCGGTCCATCAGGGTCTCGTCCTCGCTCTCCGCGATGATGCCCTCGATCAGCCGGCTGCGCGCCTCCGCCGGCGCCTCCAACTGCCGCTCGTCGGGCGCGAGCTCGCGGCGGGCCCCCGTCGAGTAGTCGAAGACCCGCAGGGACAGCAGCCCGATCAGCCCGGTGACCGGGGCGCGGCCGTCCGCGTCCGCGGCGCCGCGGACCGGCAGGTGCAGCGGCAGCAC
>NZ_BAAHCA010000518.1:0-3475 GCF_054776295.1 Streptomyces sparsus | reverse complement strand
GCTACCAGGCGCCCGCCGGCCACGACTGCACCCCGCCCGCCGCGACCACGGGCCCCGAGAAGCCGCCGCGTTGCCCCGCGCTGGTGCCGGGCGGCGGCCCCGACACCTCGGTCTCCTCCGAGAACGGGTCCGGGCCGTCGTCGGAGCAGCCGTCCTCGGACGCCTCGCCCGTCGATCCGGGCATCCCGAGCTCCGAGCCCACCGTCTCCGAACGGGAGGCCGAGCGGGCGGCGAAGCCGGTGCTGAAGGCGCTGGAACTGGACGACGCGGAGGTCGACGCGTCCACGACCTCCGGCGCCCTGCGCACGGTGGAGGCCGCACCCGTGGTCGACGGGCTGCCGACGGAGGGCCGCGAGACGCAGGTGACCGTCGGTTCCGGCGGGAAGGTGGTCCGCGCCCAGGGGCTGCTGGCTCCGGTGAAGGAGGGCGCCGGCTACCCGGTGCTGGACGCCGAGCGCACCCTGGCCGCGCTGAACGGCCGTGGTCGCGACGCGCGCACGGACATCCAGTGTGTGCGGGCCCCGTGCGAACCCGCGGACGGCGGACAGCGCATCCCGGTGACCGGCGAGGAGTTCGTGCTGGCCGTGCACGCCGAGGGCGGCGACCAGGTCCTGGTGCCGTCCTGGCGCTTCGCGCTGGGCGGCGAACCCGCCGGTCGCACCGTGACGCATCCGGCGGTGGAGCCGCGGTTCCTGGCGCCGCCGTCCGGTTCGGACCCGTCCACGGGCCCGGCCGAGCCGCGCCCGTCGAACGGCGGGGAGTCACCGAACGGCGGTGACACCCCGGTCGCACCGCCGGCTCCCCCCAGCGACCTGCCCGGTGAACTCCCCGCCCCCGGACAGCGGATCGAGGCGTACGAGGCGGCGGACCGGACGTTGACACTGCACTTCTGGGGCGACGTGTGCAGCTCGTACACGGCACACGCCGAGGAGTCGACGGACACCGTACGGGTCACCGTCACGGTCGGCCGGCAGAAGCCGGGACAGGTGTGCATCCAGATCGCCAGGGAGACGGCGGTGGAGGTGTCGCTGGAGAAGCCGGTGGGCGACCGCACGGTCGTCGACTCCGACGGCCGGGAACTGCCCGAGAGGTAGGCCGCGTGCGACGCGGCGCGGCCCGGGCTGCGATCCACCCCGCCTCACACGGCCGCGTCGGCCCGGCTCGCACGTGCGCACGACGGAAGGCGGCGGCCCCCCGGGGGGGGACCGCCGCCTTTCGCGGGTCTGCCGCCCCTGGGGGCGCCGGACTCAGCTGAACGAGTCTCCGCAGGCGCAGGAGCCGGAGGCGTTCGGGTTGTCGATGGTGAAGCCCTGCTTCTCGATGGTGTCGACGAAGTCGATGGAGGCGCCGCCCAGGTACGGGGCGCTCATCCGGTCCGTGACGACCTTGACGCCGTCGAAGTCCTTGACCACGTCGCCGTCGAGCGCGCGCTCGTCGAAGAAGAGCTGGTAGCGCAGGCCGGAGCAGCCGCCCGGCTGGACAGCCACGCGCAGCGCGAGGTCGTCGCGGCCCTCCTGCTCGAGCAGGGTCCTGACCTTGGTCGCGGCGGCGTCAGAAAGGATGATGCCGTCAGTCGTGGTGGCGGTCTCGTCCGATACGGACATCTGCTTCTCTCCCGGGTTGTACGGACTGCTCTGCCACCTGTGGAACAGGCGGCCTCCCGGATTCATTCCGAGCCGGGCACGTTCTCTTTCCCTCTCATGCTCGCACACCGCGACCCCGTGGGTCACTGCCCGCCCGCTCGCGGTGGGGCCGGCCGGGCGCGGTGCGTCACATCGGGGCGAGCGGCATCGTCAAGCTGACGCGAAGCGGTTATGATAGATAACGTCAAATCGACGAGAAGCGTTGAGCCGAGCAATCAGAAAGGGTGCGTGCCGTGAACACCGCCCAGCCCCTGGACGTCCAGCCGACCCCGCTCGCCCTGCTGCTGCTCGGCCGCGGAGCGGACCCGAAGAGCGAGCGCGGAGTGGAGTGCCCCGGCGACCTGCCGGCCCCCTCCGACCCGGACCTGGTGGAGCGCGCCCGCGCCGCGAAGGCCCAGCTCGGCGAGCGGGTCTTCGTGCTGGGCCACCACTACCAGCGTGACGAGGTCATCGAGTTCGCCGACGTCACCGGCGACTCGTTCAAGCTGGCCAGGGACGCCGCGGCCCGCCCGGAGGCGGAGTACATCGTCTTCTGCGGCGTGCACTTCATGGCCGAGTCCGCCGACATCCTCACCTCCGGGCGCCAGCAGGTCGTGCTGCCCGACCTGGCCGCCGGCTGCTCGATGGCCGACATGGCCAGTGCCGAGCAGGTCGCCGAGTGCTGGGACGTGCTGGCCGAGGCGGGACTGGCGGACGTCACCGTGCCGGTGGCGTACATGAACTCCTCAGCTGACATCAAGTCGTTCACCGGGCGCCACGGCGGCACCATCTGCACCTCCAGCAACGCCAAACGGGCGCTGGACTGGGCGTTCGAGAACGGCGAGAAGGTGCTGTTCCTCCCCGACCAGCACCTCGGCCGCAACACCGCGGTGCGCGACCTGGGCATGTCGCTGGACGACTGCGTCGTCTACAACCCGCACAAGCCGAACGGCGGGCTCACCACCGAGCAGCTCAGGAACGCCAAGATGATCCTCTGGCGCGGTCACTGCTCGGTGCACGGCCGCTTCTCGGTGGACTCCGTCAACGAGGTCCGGGAGCGCATACCCGGCGTCAACGTGCTGGTGCACCCGGAGTGCAAGCACGAGGTGGTGGCCGCCGCCGACCTGGTCGGTTCGACGGAGTACATCATCAGGACGCTCGACGCCGCACCGGCCGGCTCCAAGTGGGCCATCGGCACCGAACTCAACCTGGTACAGCGACTGGCGAACCGTTACGCCTCGCAGGGCAAGGAGATCGTCTTCCTCGACCGGACGGTCTGCTTCTGCTCCACGATGAACCGCATCGACCTGCCGCACCTGGTGTGGGCCCTGGAGTCGCTCGTCAAGGGCACCGTGGTGAACCGCATCGAGGTCGACCCGGAGACGGAGAAGTTCGCCAAGCTCGCCCTGGAGCGCATGCTCGCCCTCCCCTGACCGTCGGTGTCCCGGACCGTCATCGACCCGGCCACCGGCCGGTTCCGGGACCCCGACGCCCCGTCCGCGCCGGAAACCGGCGGGCCCCTGGCCGGGGCTCGCGGTGGTCGACGAGGATGGCCGCATGATCCTTCGACCGGTCCGGGACAGTGCCGAGGACGCCGAGGCGGTGCGGACGGTGGCCGTCGCCGCCTTCGCCCCCGAGGAGTCGCAGGAGGGCCCGCACCCGGCGGAAGAACGGCCGCTACCCGAGTGGCCGCCCGAACGCGTCGCCCGGTACCAGCGGATCAACCGGGCACTGGCCCGCACCGACCCGGGCGGCTGCTGGCTCGCCGAGGACGCCGTCAGCGGCCGGCAGATCGGTGCGGCGCTGTCCGTCCGGCGGGAGGGCACCTGGGGGCTCTCGCTGCTGGTGGTGGC
>NZ_BAAHCA010000517.1:0-3475 GCF_054776295.1 Streptomyces sparsus | reverse complement strand
GAGCGGGCGCGGGCATGCCGACGAGCGGGCGCATGCGACGGCCCGGGCGGGCGTCATGCGGACGGGCATCATGCGGCGCGAGTGGCCATCACGCGGCCCGGTCGGGAGCGTGGGCGCGGTAGGACGGACGGCGGCTGGACGGCCCGAGGGCGGATGCCTCGGGCGCCAGGACGGCCGGGTCGTAGCAGTGGGGTTGAACGGTGATCGTCGGGACGGGCGGATCGCCGGGGCGAGTGGTCGCCGGAACGAGCGGACCGCCGCGACGGGTGGACCGTCAGGACGGGTGAACCGCCGTGACGAGTGCGTCGTCAGGACGGGTGGGCGAGGGGTCGGGGTGGGAACGCCTGGGCGCCGGGACCGCCGGGGTCAGGGCAGGGCGAGCCAGACGACGGCTGCGACGACCACGACGGCGAGGACGACACCGACGATCAGGCCGACGCGCGGACCACCGGCGGGCGCCGGGGCCGCCGGGCTCTGCGGCACGCCCTCATCGACGAAGGCGCGGAACATCTGGGTACTGCCTGCCGGGTCCGGGATTCCCTCGGGGCCCTGCGGTGCTTGGGGGTTGTGAGCCATAGGCGCGACCTTAGCGAACGCCGGGCCGCCACGGCATCCCGGCCACCTCACAGAACCCTTGCGACCGCTTTAGCCAATGTTTGCCTCGGTGGCCCTGATTCCGCTTGGAGCCGAGCACCCTCGTCCTTATAGTTGCTTAGAGCAACAAACTACGGAGGACAAGGGTGAGCACCACGGCAACGGAGACAACCGCCGTAACGGCCACGAGCGAGATACCGCAGATGTCCCACCGGCAGATCCTGGAGGCCCTCTCCGGACTGCTGCTGGGCATGTTCGTGGCGATCCTCTCGTCCACGGTCGTCTCCAACGCCCTGCCGGAGATCATCTCCGACCTGGGCGGCGGGCAGAGCGCCTACACCTGGGTGGTCACCGCCTCCCTGCTCACCATGACGGCCTCCACCCCGCTCTGGGGCAAGCTGGCCGACCTCTACAGCAAGAAGCTGCTGGTGCAGCTGGCCATCGTCATCTTCGTGCTCGCCTCCGCCGGCGCCGGACTCTCCCAGGACACCGGCACCCTGATCGCCTTCCGCGCGGTGCAGGGCCTCGGCGTGGGCGGCCTGGTCGCACTGGCCCAGGTCATCCTCGCGGCGATGATCTCGCCCCGCGAACGCGGCCGGTACAGCGGCTACTTCGGAGCCACCTTCGCCACCGCCACGGTCGGCGGCCCGCTGCTCGGCGGCGTGATCACCGACACCTCGTGGCTGGGCTGGCGGTGGTGCTTCTACGTCGGCGTGCCCTTCGCCGTCGCGGCCCTGATCGTGCTGCAGAAGACCCTCAAGCTGCCGGTCGTCCGGCGCCCCGGCGTGCGCGTGGACTGGCTGGGCGCGCTCGTCGTCAGCGCTGCCGTCTCGCTGCTCCTCATCTGGGTGACGCTGGCCGGGGACAGCTACGCGTGGATGTCCTGGGAGAGCGTCGTCATGGTCGGCGGCTCCGTCCTGCTCGGCCTGCTGTTCGTGGTCGTCGAGCACCGCGCCGCCGAGCCCATCATGCCGCTGCGGCTGTTCCGCAACCGCACGATCACCCTCACCGCGCTCGCCTCGCTGTTCGTCGGCATCGCCATGTTCGGCGCGACCGTCTTCCTCAGCCAGTACTTCCAGCTGGCCCGAGGCGAGTCGCCGACGATGTCCGGGGTGCTGACCATCCCCATGATCGCCGGACTGTTCCTCTCCTCCACACTCTCCGGGGTGATCATCACCCGCACCGGCCGCTGGAAGGGCTGGCTGGTCGCAGGCGGCGTCGGGGTCACCGCCGGCCTGGGCCTGCTGGGCACCATGCGCCACGACACCCCCTACTGGCACCTCGCCGTCTCCATGGCGCTGCTGGGTCTGGGCATCGGCATGATGATGCAGAACCTCGTGCTCGCCACCCAGAACCAGGTGTCCGTCGCCGACCTCGGCTCGGCCAGCTCGATGATCACGTTCTTCCGCTCGCTGGGCGGCGCGGTCGGCGTCTCGGCGCTCGGCGCGGTACTGGCCACCCGCATCTCGACGTACGTGGACGAGGGCATGGCCAAGGCCGGCGTCCCGGCCGGGACCGGCAGCCCCACCGGCGGCACGATCCCCGACCTGGACGCCCTGCCCGGGCCGATCAGGACCGTCGTCGAGAGCGCCTACGGACACGGCATAGCCGACATCTACCTCTACGCCTCGCCGGCGGCGCTGCTCGCCCTGCTGATGGTGATCTGCGTGAAGGAAGTGCCGCTGAGGACCGCGACCCACCTCCAGCGGACCGACTGAGCGCTGCTGAAGCGCGCCGCCTGACCCGTGACGGGGGCGCTTGGGGGCGGTCCTCAGGGGGCGGCCCGCGCACGGGGTGTGCGTCGCACGCTGTCCGTGCCGGGCGCCGGGGGCGTGCGGGGGGGCGCGGGGCGGAGCCAGGTCAGCCGCGGGGGCGCAGTGCTTCGATGCCGGCCACCAGCAGGTCCAGCGCGGTGTCGAAGTCCTGCTGGCGCATGCCGTCCACCGTGCCCGAGCCCCCCATCTCACGCAGCTCCAACGACTCGGTGTACTCGGGCCGGCCCTCGATCTGCCGGTGGATGTACCGGTAGTAGTCGTCCTTGCCCAGTCCCGCCGAGCGGCAGCGGGCGTTCCAGTTCGCCTCCACGGTCCCGAAGCCGTAGACGAACTGGAAGACGGCCGACAGGGCGCCGGTGAGGCGGTCGTCGGGCAGCCCCGCACGCCGCATCACCTGCTGTGCGGCCCGGGCGAACTCCAGCGCCTGCGGGCCGACGTTCAGGTACTGGCCGATCATCTGGGACACCCAGGGGTGGTTCAGCAGCATCCGCCGGTACTCCGCCGCCAACTCCCGCAGCTCCCCGCGCCACCGCTCGTCAGCCGGCCCTCCCCCGGGACGCGGATCGGACCGCGGCCCGGCGCCGGGGCGGGGGCCGGAGTTGGGGTCAGGCAGGGTGATCTCACCCTGGATCGCGTCCAGGGCCAGCTCCAGCAGGTCGTCCTTGGAGTCGACGTACCAGTACAGGGACATCGCGGTCACGCCGAGTTCGGCCGCCAGCCGCCGCATCGAGAACCTGGCCAGGCCCTCCTCGTCGAGCAGCCGCACGGTGACCGCGGTGATCCTCGTCCGGTCCAGGGCGCCGGGGTGCTCGGGGGCGGACTCCGCCGCCCGCCGCCGGGCGGGGCCTTCGGCGAGCCAGACGCTGGTCCGCGGCGCCGTGCCGGAACGGCTGCCGGATGCCATGGTCGCTCCTCGGGACGGTGACATGGTGCTCGGCCTGATGCTATGCGCCGACCTCGACCGTCGCCGCCGCCGAGCGCTCAGCCCGCCGAAGCAGCACGAAGGCCAGCGCACCCCCGGCGAACACCGCAACCGAGCCGGCCAGTTGGCTGGTCTCGACACCCCGGGCGAACGCGTCCGCCACCGTGGCCCGGTCGGCGCCGCC
>NZ_BAAHCA010000516.1:0-3480 GCF_054776295.1 Streptomyces sparsus | reverse complement strand
CCCCGCGGCGGACGAGGGCCTGGCCCGCCGGCTGCGCGCCCTGGCCTGCACGGCCCCGCTGCACGACCTCGACGTGCGCAAGGCCAACCTCGCGGGGGAGTACAGCAGCTACGCGATGGCCGAGGTCGCACTCTCCGCGATCGATCTCGTCACCCTCCAGATGGACTTCGACACCGGCGCCGACCACGAGGACGTCGTAGCCCGCCTGCTGCCGCGCGTGGCCGCCCAGGCGCCCGGGCGCCCCGCCGCCGAACACGAACGGGTGGCCCGCTGGGTGCTGGAGAACCTGCTCAACGTCGGCAGCGTCGACCGAGGGTTCCGCGCCGTCTACGGCACCTTCGGCCCCGACGGCGCCTACGTCCGGCGCGACTACGACTTCAAACTGATCGAGGAGGTGCCCGGCCCCGGCGGCGGCGTCTACCTGCGCACCACCGACGAGGCGGTCAACGTCCTCGTCGGCGCCCTCGACACCGACGTGACCAGCGCGCAGATCGCCGCCGAGGTGAAGCTGGAGGTCCTCGTCAACCGCGGACGCCTGGCCGACGCCCAGCTCGCCGCGGAACAGGCCCGCTACCGCACCGTCCAGTACGCCGAGACGCTCCGCCGCACCCTGGAGGCCACCCGCCGCGACGTCCGCTCCGTCGACTGGCTGAGCACGGTGCCCGACCTCATCGCCGAGGCCCTGGACCACGTCGCCGACCGCTACCGGCACGAGAACGCCATCCTCACCAACATCCGCCGGGTCCGCGACGAGACGGCCGACGACCGCCACCCCGACCACCGGCTGCGGGCCGCCGAGCTGGTCGACATAGTGAAGGACTGCATCCGCCGGCACACCCAGCTCCAGTCGCGCCTGCTGGAAGCCGGCCCGCTGTTCCGCGCCGAGCAGGACCGCCAGGCGTTCGCCCCGCCCGCCGCCCGCGCGGGCCTCGACCTGCACGGCCAGCTGCTCGCCCCGCTGCTGCCCGAACCGGTGGAGCGGGCCGTCCGCGTCACCGAGGCGTTCTTCCGGCACGGCACCGGGCTGCGCGCACCCGGCGCCGTCCGGGTCGGTGACCTCGTCGATCTGCTGCTGACACCGCCCGCCCCGCGTGAGCACCTCGGCGCGGAGATGCCCGAACCCGACCTCGTCACCACCCCCGACGACAGCCGCTTCAGCGAGCGGCAGCTCACCCAGGCGAAGGAACTGCTCGACCTGCACCCGGACGCCCCCCGGCGGCTCTCCGGCCTGCTCGCCGAAGCGCGGGACCGCGACCGGGAGCTGCCCTACCTCGTCGCGCTGCTCGCCGTGCACGCCGCCAGCCCACCGGTCGGCACCGCCTACCGGCAGGGCGACGAACGGCTGCTCTTCGCCGTGGACGACGGCACCCCGCTGGACGACCCGGAGTTCGGCGGCGCCGACCTCGTCGTCGGCACCGCCCTGCTGGACGCGGCCGGTATGGCCGCCGGCAGGTCGGAGGCAGCCACATGACCGAACCGCACCGAGGAGCACCACCCGTGAGCGAACCCGGCCTCGCGACCGTCCCGCACCCCGCCGCCGATCCCGGCACCCGGATCACCCCGGCGGACGCCGCCGACGCCGCCCGGCTGGTCTCCTTCGGCCTCCAGCCCAAGCTGCTCCCGTCCCGCGACGCCGAGTACGCCGAGCTGCTGCGCCGGCACCGCGACGACCCGGCGTTCGCCCGGCTCGCCGACGCCGTCGCCACCGGCCTGGGCCTGGTCGTGCTCGAGGTCTCCACCCGCGCCGGCATGGCCGTCACCGCCGCCGAGGACTCCGTCTTCGCGGTGCGCATGGGCGACTACGCCCGCCGGGCCACCGCCGACTCCGCCGACCGGTTCCTGCACGGCCTCGCCCACCTGGCCGTCGCCGCGATGGCCTTCCCCCGCCCCGAGGACCTCGCCGACGACGGATACATCGGCCGGCTCACCGTCAACGGCGTCGACTCCTTCGTCCGGCAGGCCTGCCGCCGGCTGGAGGAGCAGGCCGCCGCCCGCGGTGAGAACACCGACCCGGCCACCGACGCACCCGGCCTGGAGGCGGCCTGGCGGGTCTGGGCGCGGCGCAGCTCGACGGGCGCCACCAAGGACGCCCGCCGCCTCGCCGGCTCCACCACCGGCATCGTCGGCAAGGCCGTCGCCTTCCTGACCGACTCGGGCTTCCTCCAGCGCACCGGCGACGAAGCCGGCGGCACCTACCGCACCACGGCCCGCTACCAGCTCCAGGTCCGCGACATGGCCGGCAGCGCGGCCATGGCCGAACTGCTGGAGCTGGGCATCGTGCCGGTCAGTGACGGCACCGGCACCCTGCTGCCGCCGTCGGAGTCCGACGACCTGGACCTGGCCGACGGAGCCGGCCTGCCCTTCCACCGCTGAGCGCCCGCCCCACCACGCGGCCCCTCCGCCCCCGCCACCTCGCCGTCCCGATCGCACCCCCGGATCGTCCCGCCCGCCCCGCCCGTTCGCCCGCAACGAGAGTCGCCCCATGTACGAGCTGTCCCGGATCCGCCTCCACTCCATCGGACCCGCCGGTGCGCGCTACGCCGACACCGTGCTGGACCTGCGCGGAGTGGGCGAACCGGTGCCCAGCCCCGCCCCCACCCAGGCGGACTTCTTCGAGGACGAGCCGACGGGCCCGCCCCGCCGGCCCGCCCCCGCCGGCGTGCTCTTCCTGGAGAACGGCGGCGGCAAGTCCGTCCTGCTCAAGCTGATCTTCTCGGTGATGCTGCCCGGGCACCGCAACACCCTCGGCGGCGCCAGCTCCGGCGTGCTGCGCAAGTTCCTGCTGGCCGACGACTGCGGGCACGTCGCACTGGAGTGGCAGCACACCCTCACCGGCGAGACGGTGGTCGTCGGCAAGGTCAGCGAGTGGCGCGGGCGCCAGGTCTCCAACGACCCCCGCAGGTTCGTCGAGGCCTGGTACTCCTTCCGGCCGGGCCCCGGCATGAGCCTGGACTCCCTGCCGGTGTCGGAGTCCACCGCGCTGCGCCCGCCCTCCGAGGGCGCGTCCGGCGCCCGCGGCCGGCGGCGCACCATGAAGGGCTTCCGCGACGTCCTCACCGAGACGGCCAAGGCGTACCCCAACCTCGACGTGGTCTGGGAGGAGGGTCACGACCGGTGGAAGGAACACCTCGACGCGCTCGGCCTGGACCCGGAACTCTTCCGCTACCAGCGGGAGATGAACGCCGACGAGGGCGAGGCGGCCGGGCTCTTCGCGGTGAAGAACGACGCCGACTTCACCGACCTGCTGCTGCGCGCCGTCACCGACACCCGTGACACCGACGGGCTCGCCGACCTGGTCCACGGCTTCGCCCACAAACTCGGCCGCCGCGCCGAACTCACCGCCGAACGGGACTTCACCGCCGGCTCCCTGGACCTGCTGCGCCGTATCGACGAGGCGGCGAGCCGCCGCGAACGGTTCCGCGCCGTGCACACCGCCGCCGAGCAGCGGACCCGCAGCCTCGCCGCCCGCCTGGCCGCCCG
>NZ_BAAHCA010000515.1:0-3496 GCF_054776295.1 Streptomyces sparsus | reverse complement strand
TGGGCGTTCGCCCGCGCGCCGGGGCACGCCGTCGCGCCGTGCGGTACCGGCCGCGCCCCCGCGAACGGCCGAGCGGACGCCGCCGGTGGTGGGATCCAGGGCCGGAATCCCCACTGGCTGAACGCCCCTGGCCAGGACTCCGTATGAGTGTGACAAGAAACGTTGCACGGTATCGACCAGGGGGCAAGCGTGAGTGAGGATGCCTGCGTGGCTGACAGAACGTCGCAGGACGACGCCCTCATGAAGGCCCTCTACGACGAGCACGCCGGGCCCCTGCTCGGATTCGTCCTCAGACTGGTGGGCGGAGACCGGTACCGGGCCGAAGACGTGGTGCAGGAGACCCTGCTGCGCGCCTGGCGCAACGCGGACCAGCTCCAGCGCGCCACGGGCTCCATCCGGCCCTGGCTGGTGACGGTGGCCCGGCGGATCGTCATCGACGGGCACCGCAGCCGGCAGGCCAGGCCGCAGGAGGTGGACGCCGCTCCGCTGGAGTCGATACCCGCGGCGGACGAGATCGACCGGGCCCTGCGCCTGATGACCATCTCCGAAGCTTTGGGAGACTTGACCGACGCGCATCGGGAGGCGCTCGTCGAGACGTACTTCAAGGGGCGAACGGTGAACGAGGCGGCAGCAGTGCTCCAGGTACCACCGGGAACCGTCCGGTCCCGGGTCTTCTACGCGCTGCGCTCCATGAAGCTCTCGCTCGAGGAAAGAGGAGTGACGGCATGACCTCGCCGCCCGCGCACCACACCGACGTCGGCGCGTACGCGATCGGTGCGCTCGACTCGGCCGACGCGGCCCGCTTCGAGGAGCATCTCGCCGCCTGCCAGCGCTGCGCCTTCGAGCTCGAGGAACTCATGGGTCTCGGCCCGCTGCTGGCCGAGTACAGCCACACCGCGCCCGACATCCCCTCGCTGACGCCCCGCCCGAGCCGGCAGCTGCTGGACGGGCTGATGAGCACGGTCGCCGCCGAACGCCGGGGCCGCAAGCGCCGCCGGCTGTACCTCGTCGCGGCAGCCGCGGCACTGATCATCGGCGGCCCGCTGGCCGGCGCGGCCCTGCTCGGGGACAACTCCGAGGCCCCGCCGACGGGCACGGTTCAGGCCATGTTCGAGAGCGGCGAGAAGATCAACGCCGCCGACCCGAACACGAAGGTCGACGCCACGGTCTCGCTCTCGTCGAAGGACTGGGGCACGGAGGTCGCCGTCAAGCTGGCCAACGTGACCGGTCCGCGCACCTGCGGACTCGTCGCCGTCGGCAAGGACGGCACCGAGCAGACGGTCACCACCTGGGCCGTTCCCGAGGACGGCTACGGCTGGAAGAACCCGCGCTACTACCACGGCGGCACCGCCTACGAGCGGGACGAGATCGAGCGCTTCGAGGTCCGCACCCTCGAAGGCGAGAACCTGGTCACCGTGACCGCCTGAACGACGCGTGCCCCCTTCACGCCGACCGTGTGCGCCGCGACCCCTCGGGTCGCGTACGGTTAACGGCTGCCCTGAGTAACAGCAGAAGGGGGCCCCGCGTTGGATGCGCAGGACACTGGCGTGCGTGACCGGGAAGTCCACGGTGAGCAGGCCCATCTGGACACGGTGTACCGCCGCCTGGAAGAGAAGATCCACGAAGCCGAGTTCCTGATGGACGACGCCGCCAAACGTGCCCAGGTCGGCACGCCGGGCGCGCTCGCCGAACGGGACGCGCAGGTCTTCCAGGCCGGAGTGCACCTGAGTCGGCTCAACAACGAGTTCGAGGACTTCCTGTTCGGGCGGATCGACCTGCTGCCCGGCAAACACGGCAAGCGGGGCCCGGACGGCGCATTCACCTCGGTGGAACCCGCCGAGGACGCGGTGCGGCCGGACGGCACCGCCGAGATCGCCGAGACGCTGCACATCGGCCGCATCGGCGTGCTCGACGCCGAGTACACGCCGATGGTCATCGACTGGCGGGCGCCGGCGGCGGCGCCCTTCTACCGGTCCACCCCGGTCGACCCCGGCCGGGTCGTGCGCCGCCGGGTCATCCGCTCCCGGGGCCGGCGCGTGCTCGGCGTCGAGGACGACCTGCTGCGCCCCGAGCTGACCGCGGAGCTGAACGGCGAGGAGCTGGCGGTGGTCGGCGACGGCGCGCTGATGGCCGCCCTGGGCCGGGCCCGCACGCACGCCATGCGCGACATCGTCTCCTCCATCCAGGCCGAGCAGGACCTCGTGATCAGGGCGCCCGCCGCCTCCGTCACGGAGGTCGAGGGCGGCCCCGGCACGGGCAAGACAGCCGTCGCCCTGCACCGCGCCGCCTACCTGCTCTACCAGGACCGCCGCCGCTACGCCGGCGGCATCCTCATCGTCAGCCCCACCCCGCTGCTGGTGTCCTACACCGAGGGCGTGCTGCCCTCGCTGGGCGAGGAGGGCCAGGTCGTGATCCGGGCGCTCGGCTCACTCGTGGACGGTGCCGAGGCCGACACCTACGACCCGCAGCCGGTCGCCAGGGTCAAGGGCTCGGCCCGCATGGTGAAGGTGCTGCGCCGGGCGGCCCGCGGCGCCCTGGAACTGAGCGCGGCGGCCGCCGTCGACCCGGAGCGGCTGCGGGTGGTCGCCTTCGGCGCCCGCGTCGAACTGGAGGCGGCGGAGCTGGCCGCCATCCGGGAGACCGCGTTCGGCGGCACCGCGCCCGTCAACCTCCTCCGGCCGCGGGCCCGCCGACTGCTGCTGGACGCGCTGTGGGACAAGTCGGGCGCCCGCGCCCGCTACACCGATCCGGAACTCGCCGCCGAGGCGAGGGAGGCGTTCGACGAGGACATCTCCTCCGAGGACGACTTCCTCACCTTCCTGGACGGGTGGTGGCCGGAGCTGACCCCGCGCCGGGTGCTGGCCGCGATGGCCGACGAACGCCGGCTGGGCCGCTGGGCGCGCCGCATCCTCCAGACCCGGGAGAGCCGGCGGCTGGCCCGGTCGCTGGCCCGGCTGGACGCCGACGGCAACGGTCCGCTGTCGGTGCACGACGTCGCCCTGCTGGACGAGCTCCACACCGTGCTGGGCACACCGGCCCGGCCCCGCAAGCGGGTCGCCGACCCGCTGGACCACCTCACCGGGCTGGCCGAGCTGAGCACCTTCGCCGACCGCGACCCGACCCGCCGCCGCAGCCGGGGCGAACGGGCGGACCAGCCCGAGGGCGAGCGCCGCGACTACGCCCACGTCATCGTCGACGAGGCGCAGGACCTCACCCCCATGCAGTGGCGCATGGTCGGCCGCCGGGGCCGGCAGGCCACCTGGACGGTGGTCGGAGACCCCGCGCAGAGTTCCTGGTCGGACCCGGAGGAGGCCGGGGAGGCCCGGGACGAGGCGCTGGGCGCCCGGCCCAGGCGCCGCTTCGAACTGACCGTCAACTACCGCAACCCGGCCGAGGTCGCCGAGTTGGCGTCCCGGGTGCTGGCGCTCGCGATGCCCGGCACCCGGCCGCCCAGAGCCGTCCGCTCCACCGGCCTGGTACCGCGCTTCACGCCGGC
>NZ_BAAHCA010000514.1:0-3497 GCF_054776295.1 Streptomyces sparsus | reverse complement strand
GATCGGGCGCGGCAAGCGCGGACCGGCCGGGCGGGGCCTGATGAGGACGGGCGGATCGCCCTCGGCCCCCTCGGGTCGCCCTGGCGGAATCTCCAGCGGCCCTGGACGTTCCGCCAGGGCGCGGTTTCGGCGGAACGCACCGGGGATCACCGCGGGTGAGCGCCCCTACCGTGTGCGCATGCACCAGCGACCGCCGTTCGACGCAGTCGCCGCGCGGCGGCTGCGGGAAACCCTCGGCATGACCCCGGCCCACGTCGCGTACGGCATGTGGGCCGCGTTCGGTCTGCGCGTCACCGCGGAGAGCGTCGCGGCCTGGGAGCACCGCGAGGGCTCCCCCACCGAGGACGAGCTCGCCGCGCTCGCCGGGGCCCTGTGGTGTGCCCCGGCCGATCTGATGGGCGCTCCGCGCAGCCTGCGCGAGCACCGGCTGGCGCGCGGCACGGCGGTGGCGGATCTGGCGATGCGCATCGGCATGCCCCCCGCCCGGTACCGCGAGGCGGAGCGCACCGGCCGATGGACCGGGAACGAACGCCAGACGGCGGCGCTGGCGGAGGCGCTCGGCATGTCGCTGCGGGCCCGCACGGAGCTGACCGGCGGGCGGCGTCGGCTGTCGGAGCTGCTGCGCGGCGCGGCCGGTTCACGCTGGCAAGCGTATGTGCGTCCGCTGTGCCGGCTGCTGCCCGAACTCTCTCGCAGCCAGGCCGAGTCGCTTCTGGAGCGGCTCAACGACGAGTTCCACCGGCGCAGTTGCTCGTCGCTCAGCTGGATCGACACCAACTCGCGGACGGCCCACGGCTCGGCGGACGCGGGCCGGGTGTTCCTGGACGAGATCGAGGACCACTTCTGGGCGCTCGTGGAGGCCTGAGCGGATCGGGGGCGCGCGCTCGGCGCAGCGGATCGGTACCCGGCAGCCCCCCGGCATCAGTCGGGTCCGCAGCGGGTCAGTGCCGTACGCGTCCGCTGGAGCCCCTCGACTCTCCAGTGGTCCCGGTCGGGCATGTGGTCGTTCCGGCGCCAGCGCCAGGCCGAGAACATCGCCCAGTTCAGGGCGCGGCACCGGTCGATCAGGCCGTGGTCGGCCCCCGCGCAGTGCTCTCCCACCTCTTCGGGAGCATGGGCGAGGTCGAACTCGATCGGCCCGCGGCAGCACGTGGCGAGGTCCACGAGAAGCGGTCCTCTCCTCGTGTGGAGGAGGTTGCCCGGATGCGGCTCACCGTGCAGGAGCTGGTCGTCGGCCTTCTCGACGCCGATCGTGTCGCTCAGTCCACCGAGTGTGCCGCTGAGAAGCGCGCGGTCGGCGTCGGGCAGCTCGGGGGTGCGTTCCCGGTCGTCGACCTCCCTGCGCGCGGCGGCGACCCGATCGGTGAAGCGCGGTGCGTCCAGATCGATCCGGCGCAGGGCGGCATGGTGACGCCGGAGCGCGTCCGCGTAGTCGGCCGGAGCGATCTCCGAGCCCACGGGTGCGTAGTAGGTCCACAGCGAGACGGCGAAGGCATCACGCACATGGACCCCGGGGTCGACCCGGGGTTCGAGCTCAGCCACCGGAGCGTCGCTGTCGGCGAGGCGGCGAGCGACCTCCACCTCGAACTCGGAATCAGCCAGATGCTCCGAAGGGGCGACCCGAACCAGCACGTCACAGGGGGTCAGGCGCAGCGCGACACGGTCCGAGTCGTGGATGACGTGCACCTCGTCGACCTCAAGGCCCAGCTCCGAAGCGGTCGCCCGTCCTGCCTCGACCGCACGGCGGAGTTCGATGGGCTCCATACCGTCCTCCCTCATCGGTGCGTCATCGGTGCGTCATTCGGTGCACACGTCGTCGGGCGGCCCGCCGTCCGCTCTCACATACCCGGGCGGTCGCCGCCCGATAGGGCAAGCGCTGCCTGCGCCCGCCTCGGCACCACCACGGCGGCGGCCCCGGCCGTCCGCACCGGTCCGGGTGGTGACGATCGTTCAGGTCCGGAACGCTGGCCGGGCCGACGGTGGCCGATGCCGTCAGGAAGTGAAGCAGTGGCGCTTCCCGGTGGCGGCGCTCACCAGGCAGGCTTCCAGACCGCGGGGACCGGCGCCCACCATGCGGGTGGAGAGGTACCCCTCCGCGTCGTACCGGTCGGCGATCCGGACGGTCTGCCGGCCCTCCCCGGGGGCCCTGATCTCGATCCGGTCGCCGACGCTCGCGAACCGGACGCGGGCCCAGCCGGCCCGGCACCGCTCGCTGTAGCGGATGTCGATGACGGCCCGCTCGCCCAGTTGCCGCTCGGCGACGGTGCGCGGTGTGCTGGCGTTGATCGCGCAGGCCTGCGACTGCGAGTCCTCGCCGGTGCACTCCTCACCGCGGCAGCCCGGCTGCACCGTTCCCTCGGCCGGGTCCGACGCACCGAGCAGGCCGTATCCGACCCCGGCGAGACCGAGCAGCGCGCCGACGGCCGTCAGGTGGGCCTGGCCCTCGGGATCACCGACGGTGGCCGTCGCGGTGCCACGCGGGCCGTGTACGTCGACGCGCAGCCGGGCCGTGCCCCCGTCACCGGGTGCGTGCAGCAGCTTCCGGCGCAGCGGCTCCCAGCGCTCGCCCCGGGCGCGCCGGAAGAAGCCGGCTCGCCCGAGCCCGGTGAGGGCGCGTCCGGTGGCGGTGCTGCTGAAGCCGAGGCGGGTGCGGACGGTGGTGGCGCCCAGGGTGAGCGGCAGGGTGAACTGCTCGGGGGTGCCGAGCCGGGCGACACGGGTCCGGTCCGGTCCGATGGTGACCCGGTCGACGCCGGTGAGCGGGGCGACCACGCGGCTGCGGCCGTTCTCGACCACCTCGAAGTCGACGCCGAGCCGGTCCATGAACTCCACCGAGTCGGCCCCCGAACGGTCGGCGAGGTCGTAGCGGATGACGGTGTCGACGCGCTGCGCCCCTCCGACGCGAGCGGCGAGGTGGGCGGCGAGCAGCGGGACGACGCCGCCCATCCAGGCCGAGCTGAGCAGCACCGGGGAGGCGACCGGCGGCGTGAGGGCCAGCCGGGTGACGGCGCGTTGCAGGCGGGCCGTCCACCTGGCGACGTCCACGTAGGGCACTCCTCCGCGTACCGCGGCTGCCAGCACCCGGTCGTCGGGGTCGTTGACCACGGCGACGACGGCGCGCACCGCGGCACGGAAGGGCTCCGGGTCCCCGAGGTCCCAGCGGCGGGCCTGCGCGCCGGTGGCGGCGAGGAGCGCGGCGGCGCGCTCGGGGGTGCGCCCGGTCAGCAGCAGCGGCCACTCCCCCGCCGCGGCGCGCGTCAGTTCGGCTCCGACCGTGCCGTATCCGCCGACTATCAGGACCGGGCCTGCCGGGTCGTGCGTCAGCTCGTCGATGTTCATGGACCTACTATAGGTCGCTCGACCTAGAAAGCTTTCCGGGACTCCCTTCCCTCCGGAGCCGTGGGCCTTCGACGGTCCTCACGCGGCGTCAGGCGGTACCGCCCCGCCGCGTCAGTCGGTACCGCCCCGCACCGGCGGGAGGGGCCGCCGCCTGCGGC
>NZ_BAAHCA010000513.1:0-3497 GCF_054776295.1 Streptomyces sparsus | reverse complement strand
AGCTCGCTGGGCTCATAACCCAGAGGTCGCAGGTTCAAATCCTGTCCCCGCTACTCAAGAACGAAGGCCCGGATCCGTCAGCGGATCCGGGCCTTCGTCCGTGTGCACCCCGCCTCGTGTCCGCGTCGTGCGCGCCGCGACGCCGCAGGTGGCGGACCGCGAACCGCACGGACCCGGACGGGACGCGGGCCCGGAGGCCTACGCGGCGGTCACCTTCCAGAGAAAGCCGTCGAGATCCGTGAAGTGACCGGTGCGGCCGTCCTCGGTCTCGCCGGCCGGGACGGTGATCCGGCCGCCGGCGGCAGTCGCCGCGGTCAGGATCGCGTCGACCTCCTCGCGGGACGCGGCCGTGTGGTGCAGGACCGCGGCGCGGAAGCCGCCGCCCGCGGCGTCGTCGACGCCCGCGTCCTTCGCGAGGGCCCGCCGCGGCATGAGGCCGAGCCTGCACGTGCCGGCGCTCGGGTGGAAGTCGGCGTAGTGCTTGTAGTCCTTGTCGGTCTTCATGCCGAGGGACTCGTAGAAGGTCTTGGCGGCCTTCATGTCGGCGACACCGAGCAGGGCCGCGGTCTCGGTCGGCACCGCGGGGTGGGCCGCGGGGCCCGTGTCCTTCCCGGTGGGCGCCGCCACCTTCCAGATGGCGCCGTCCGGGGCCCGGTACACCGCGGAGAAGGCGCCGAACAGTGACTTCTTCGCGGGTTTGAGGACCTCCGCGCCGCCCTCGGCTGCGGCGTCCACCACGTTCCTCACCTCGGTGGGCTGGTTGACGATGAAGGTCAGCACATAACTGCGGAAGCCGGAGGTGGGGGGTTCCGGGTCGGCGCGTGCCCCGGCGGCGAGGGCCTCGGCCGGGTACAGGGCGAGATGTCCGGTCCCGTGCATGTCGAGGAGGACGTGCCGGCCGCGGTCGTCGGCGCCGGGGGCGAAGGTGGAGGCGTAGAAGGCCTGCGCGGTCCGCACCTCGGGAACACCGAGGGCCATCGCGTCGAGGGAGAGCGTCATGTCGTGCCTCCTGGGGCAGGGGCGCGGCTGCTGGGCACCCGGGCCCGGGGTCGAGGTCGGCGACGGCGTCGGCGGTGACGGGCCGCGCCGGATCACTGGCCCCACGGTAGGCAGGGGTCGGGCGCGGGTGCTTCTCCGAACCTGATCGGTCCGATCGGCGAACCGAAGGGCGCCTGGCGTCCCCGAGGGCCCGGCCCGGGACGCCTGCTTCCGGCAACTGGCCGAGAGGGCCGGGCCGACCGCCGCTCACGCTGGCGGTGCCGCTCGTGGGGCGGGACGGCGAAGAGGGCCCGGCGCTCACTGCGCCGGGCCCTCTCCTGTGGGTGCGGGTGGTTGTCAGGCGTCGGCGCACTCCGGGCAGATGCCGCGGTAGGTGACCGTCGCCTCGGAGACGCGGAACCCGAAGCGTTCGCCCTCGGGCAGGGCCGCGAGCGGATCCTCCGACGGGTGCACGTCGCGCATGGTGCCGCAGCGGGAGCACACCAGGTGCTGGTGGGTGTGGTGGGCGTTCGGGTCGTACCGCTTGGCCCTGCCGTCGGTGCTCACCTCGATGACCTCACCGATGGAGACCAGCTCGCTGAGCGTGTTGTAGACGGTGGCGCGGGCGATCTCCGGCAGGCGTTCGGTCGCGCGGGCGTGCACCTCGTCGGCCGTGTAGTGCACGTGGTCGCCGTTGAGTACCTCGGCCACGACCCTCCGCTGTGCGGTGAGCCGCCAACCGCGTTCGCGCAGCCGTTCCAGCAGGTCGCTCATCAATCCCACCCATCGTTCAGGTAAAGCCCAGTTTAGCAGTGACCGCCGCTACGCCGGACTCTGTATGGGGTTCACATTTATCTTGACTTGGACAGAGTCTAATGTAAGCTCGGGTCTCGGCGAAAGCCCAGGGACAGGACGCAGAGCGCAGGAGGCGTAGTGACTGCTCAGAACGAGATCACCGGACCATTGACCACGGAGTCCGGCGCGCCGGTCGCGGACAACCAGAACAGCCAGACCGCGGGTGCCGGCGGCCCCGTTCTGATCCAGGACCAGCTGCTGCTGGAGAAGCTGGCGCACTTCAACCGCGAGCGCATCCCGGAGCGCATCGTGCACGCCCGTGGGGCGGGCGCCTACGGCACCTTCACCCTCACCGCCGACGTGTCGCGCTACACCCGGGCGAAGTTCCTCTCCGAGGTCGGCAAGCAGACCGAGGTGTTCCTGCGCTTCTCCACCGTCGCCGGCAACCTCGGCTCGGCGGACGCGGTGCGTGACCCGCGCGGCTTCGCGCTGAAGTTCTACACCGAGGAGGGCAACTACGACCTCGTCGGCAACAACACCCCGGTGTTCTTCATCAAGGACGCCATCAAGTTCCCCGACTTCATCCACACCCAGAAGCGCGACCCCTACACCGGGTCGCAGGAGGCCGACAACGTCTGGGACTTCTGGGGCCTCTCGCCCGAGTCGACGCACCAGGTCACCTGGCTCTTCGGCGACCGCGGCATTCCCGCCACGCTGCGCCACATGAACGGCTACGGCTCGCACACCTTCCAGTGGACGAACGAGGCCGGCGAGGTCTTCTGGGTCAAGTACCACTTCAAGACCGACCAGGGCATCAAGAACCTCACCCAGGACGCGGCGGACGAGCTGGCGGGCAAGGACCCGGACAGCCACCAGCGCGACCTGCGCGAGTCGATCGAGCGCGGCGACTACCCGAGCTGGACCGTGCAGGTGCAGATCATGCCGGCGGCCGAGGCGGCGAACTACCGCTTCAACCCGTTCGACCTCACCAAGGTGTGGCCGCACGCGGACTACCCGCCGATGGAGATCGGCAAGCTGGAGCTGAACCGCAACCCGGAGAACATCTTCGCCGAGGTCGAGCAGTCGATCTTCTCCCCGCACCACTTCGTGCCGGGCGTCGGCCCCTCGCCGGACAAGATGCTCCAGGGCCGGCTCTTCGCCTACGGTGACGCCCACCGCTACCGGGTCGGCATCAACGCCGACCACCTGCCGGTGAACCGCCCGCACGCCACCGAGGCCAACAGCCACGGCCGGGACGGGCTCATGTACGACGGCCGCCACGGCCGGGCGAAGAACTACGAGCCGAACAGCTTCGGTGGCCCCGCCGAGACGGGCCGTCCGCTGTGGGAGCCCATGCCGGTGTCCGGCAACACCGGTGACTGGGAGGCGCCCGCGCACTCCGAGGACGACGACTTCGTGCAGGCCGGCAACCTCTACCGGCTGATGTCGGAGGACGAGAAGGAGCGCCTGATCAACAACCTGGCGGGCTTCATCTCGAAGGTCTCCCGGGACGACATCGCCGAGCGGGCGATCGACAACTTCCGCAAGGCGGACGCGGACTACGGCAAGCGGCTGGAGGTCGCGGTCAAGGCCCTTCGCGGCTGAGGACGCTTGTCGTAACACCCCGGAGGGGCCGGACGCTGTTGAGCTCCGGTCCCTCCGGCACGTGCGGAACCGTCCGCGGCGCCCTGGCGTGCCGGGGCGGTGCGCCGGCACGCCAGGTG
>NZ_BAAHCA010000512.1:0-3498 GCF_054776295.1 Streptomyces sparsus | reverse complement strand
TGACTCCGACGGCGAGCTGGGCCAGCGCCCGCCAGAGCGGCTCCTCAGCCGCCGGCCCGGACTTCCAGGCGTCCTCGAACACCTCGTGCGCGTGGAACGGCCTGCCCTCGTCGAGCAGGCGCTGCGCCTCGGCGAGCGTTTCCTCCGGCGTCCGCAGCACCCCCTCGGGTTGCCGCTCCACGCCGGGCGCCCCGTGCGGCAGCGGACGGCCGAGCGCGTCCCGGGGGCGGGCGTTGCGAGCCCGGCCCTCCTCGTCACGGTCACGGTCACGTGCGCGCATCGTGGCCTCCTCTCGTTACGTACGACTCGACACCGTCCAGCACCAGCCCGAGACCGAAGGTGAAGTCCTGCTGAGGGCTGCCCGGCTCGTTGAGCGCTCCTGACCCGATCGCCTCGCCGACGGCCGGGAACCGGCCGTCAGCCGTGAGCCGCCCCAGCAACAGGCCGTAGGCAGCCGTCGCCTCCACCAGCGTGGTGCCCGCGGCGCGGGCAGCCGCCGCCATGTCGGCCGTGAGTGACGCTTCGCTGCGCACGTACCCGCTGACCAGCGTGAGCACGCCCCACCGGGCCCCGGCGTCCAGCCCCGTACCGGCGAGGCAGTTCAGGCCGACCTCCGTCCACGCCACCGAGTTGGGCGTGACCGGCGGGGTGCTCACCGGGATGCGCAGCATCCACAGGTTGCGGTGCAGCATCTCGCGGTACGCCCACGCCCACCGGGTGATGCCGGCCCGCCAGTCCTCCCCCGGGCCCGGCGGCGGGGGCGGGTCGCCGGCCGCGGCGTCCTCCATGAGGACCAGCAGGTCGTCCTTGGCCGCGACGTACCGGTAGAGAGCCATCGTCGACACCCCCAGCTCGGCCGCCACCCGGCTCATCGTGAGCGCGCCCAGCCCTTCCGCGTCGGCCACCTCCACGGCGGTGGCCACGATCCGGTCGACGCTCAGGCCGGGCCGGCGGCCCTTGCCCGGCCGCTCCCGCAGCCCCCAGGCGGTCTCGACGCCGGGCGGCAGCCCGGTGGGGCCGTACTCCCTGGGGGGACTGTTGCTTCCCATGGCTTCGTGTATAACATAAACCTGTTGTTTATGGTGTACGCGAAAGCGCGTGCGTAGCACGCACAGCCCCGCACCGGGGCCGGTGCGGGTGACGAGACGACCACAGGCTGTGCAGGGGGCGCGATGAGCAGGACGGCAACGACCGGGACGCGCAGGCCGGCCAGGGGCCGCGGCCGCTTCCGATGAGCCGCGCCGCCCGGTGGTACTGCGTCCGGGCGGCGGCCGGGTGAGTATGGAGGGATGCTGCTGGCTGATCTCGCCCGAACGTCCCAACAGGTGGCGGCCACCTCCGCCCGCTCCCAGAAGGTCGCCCTGCTCGCCAGGCTCTTCTCCACCGCCGAGCCCGCCGAGGCACCGATCGCCGTCACCTACCTGGCGGGCCGGCTGCCCCAGCGACGCATCGGGGTGGGGTGGCGCACGCTGACGGAGTCGCACCCCCCGGCGCCGACCGGCCTGCTCACCGTCGCCGAGGTCCACGACACGCTGGAGCGGATCGCCGGGGTGTCCGGCAAGGGAGCGGTGCAGCAGCGCCGGGATCTGCTGGCCACGCTGATGACGTCCGCCACCGAGGAGGAGCAGCACTTCCTGGTGCGGCTGATCAGCGGTGAGCTGCGCCAGGGCGCTCTGGACGCCTTGGCCGTCGAGGGCCTGGCGGCGGCCGCGGGTGCCGATGCCTCGGACGTGCGCAGAGCGGTGATGCTGGGCGGCTCGCTCGGCTCCGTCGCCGAGGCCCTGCTCGCCGACGGGCCCCAGGCCCTCGCCGAGTTCCGGCTGACGGTCGGCCGCCCCGTGCAGCCGATGCTGGCCCACTCGGCGAAGGACGTGGACGAGGCCGTGGACCGGCTGGGGCCGTGCGTGGTGGAGGAGAAGCTCGACGGCATCCGTGTCCAGGTGCATCTGGACGGTGACGAGGTCCGGGTGTGGACACGCACTCTCGACGAGATCACCGACCGGCTGCCGGAGGTGTGCGCGGCGGCCAGGGGCTTCGACGCCGAGCAGGCCGTGGTGGACGGTGAGGTGATCGCCTTGGACGAGGACGGCCGGCCACGGCCGTTCCAGGAGGTGTCGGGCCGGGTCGGCTCACGCCTGGACGTGCCGGCCGCTCAGCGGACCATGCCGCTCTCGGCCGTCTTCTTCGATCTGCTCGCGGTGGACGGCCAGGACCTGCTCGACCTGTCGACGAGCGAGCGCCACGCCCGGCTGGCCCGGGTGGTGCCCGAGCCGGAGCGCGTGCGCCGCGTGGAGGTGCGTGAGCCGCAGGACGTCGAGCAGCGTGCGGTTGCCCGGGAGTTCACCGAGGAGGTGCGGCGGAGAGGGCATGAGGGAGTGGTGGTCAAGGCCCTGGACGCCGAGTACCGGGCAGGGCGCCGGGGCGCGTCCTGGCTCAAGGTCAAACCGGTCCACACCCTGGACCTGGTGGTGCTCGCCGCGGAGTGGGGCCACGGCCGCCGCACCGGCAAGCTGTCCAACCTGCATCTCGGCGCCCGCCGCCCGGACGGATCGTTCGCCATGCTCGGCAAGACGTTCAAAGGGCTGACCGACGCACTGCTCCAGTGGCAGACCGAGCGTTTGCGGGAACTGGCCGTGGAGTCACCTGCCTGGGGGGTGGTCGTGCGGCCGGAGCTGGTCGTGGAGGTCGCTTTTGACGGCGTGCAGCGCTCCACCCGGTACCAGGACGGAGTCACGCTGCGATTCGCCCGCGTGGTCCGCTACCGGGAGGACAAGGCCCCGGAGGACGCCGACACCGTCGAATCGGTCGTCGCGCTGCGCACCTGACACCCGGGCAGGCCGGGACGTGGCAGACCGGGACGTGGCTGCGCTCGGCCGGCGGAGTGGGACGTGCCGCGTTCAGAGCTCGGCGGACCGGTTGAGCTCCGCACGGATCCGTGCTGCGGTCGTCTCGGCGTGGGCGGTGTCCTCGTAGCGGGTGCGCGGCCAGAAGAAGCCGCGCAGCCCGTCCTTCGGGTTGCGCGGCACCACATGGGTGTGCAGATGCGGCACCGACTGGCTCACCCGGTTGTTGAGGGCCACGAAGGAACCCGCTGCCGCCATGGCCGCTTCCACCGCAGCCGCGAGGCCCTGCACCCGTGCGAAGTACGGTCCGAGTTCGGACGCGGGCAGGTCCGTCAACGTGCGAACGTGCCGCCGAGGCACCACGAGCACGTGCCCGGGAAACAGCGGCCGGGTGTCGAGAAAGCCCACCGCCACCGGGTCGTCGAGCACCCGGTGGGCGGGTTCCTCCCCGGCGGCGATGGCACAGAAGAGACAGTCCACCCGGCCCAGTGAACTACGCGCCCGCGTCGGACGCCCACCGCGCCGGCCCGGCAGGCGGCACCGGACTCCCGCCACCGCCTCCCCTGCCCGGACCTGCCCGGCCCTGCCGGTGGGCTTCGCCCCTCGTCCCCCAGCGCCCCTCCGTCCTCCCGGCGCTCCTTCCTCGGCCCGGCAC
>NZ_BAAHCA010000511.1:0-3500 GCF_054776295.1 Streptomyces sparsus | reverse complement strand
GGGGCCGTCCCCGGAGCCGTGCCGGAGCCCGTCCCGGGCGTCGTCCGCCGTGCCCGGGGCGGCGCGCCGACGGTCGTCGCCCGTCCGGGGGTGTGAATCGGCTCATTCCAGGCACTCGCACGACATGGAAGACAACACCGACCCGGATCCGCGCCGCACGCCCGGCCTGTCACCCGGCGGCTCGGTGCCGCCGGGTGAGACCCCACCGGGTGAGGGCAGCACCTCGGGCGCCGGTCCGGACGAGACGCACAACCCCACCAAGGGCTGGGCCAAGGCGCCGCTCACCATGATCCTGCTGGTCACCGCGCTGGTGGCGGCGTTCTTCCTGGTCTACGCGGTGTTCCTGTGGCAGGACTGACCCGGCACCCGAGCCGCCCGGCCCCCGCCCGCTGACCCCGACGCCCACCGACCCCGACGCCCGCTGAGCAAACCGAGGAAGACGCCGGTGCCCGTCCCGACGGGCCGCCCGGGCGGCTTCCGCGTACGGAGGTATCCGATGAAGGCGAACGTATGGCACGGCAAGCGTGACGTACGCGTGGAGAACGTGCCCGATCCGGCGATCCTGAAGCCCACCGACGCCGTCATCAGGGTGACGTCGAGCGGTCTGTGCGGTTCGGACCTGCACCTCTACGAGGTGCTCGCCCCGTTCATGACGCCCGGCGACATCCTCGGCCACGAGCCGATGGGCATCGTCGAGGAGGTGGGCGCCGAGGTGACGGACCTGGCGCCCGGTGACCGGGTCGTGGTGCCGTTCCAGATCTCCTGCGGTTCGTGCTTCATGTGCCTCCAGGGCCTCCAGACCCAGTGCGAGACGACGCAGGTACGCGAGCACGACTCGGGCGCCGCGCTGTTCGGCTACACCAAGCTCTACGGCGCGGTACCGGGCGGCCAGGCCGAGTACCTGCGGGTGCCGCAGGCCCAGTACGGGCCGATCAAGGTGCCCGAGGGCCCCTCGGACGACCGCTACCTCTACCTGTCGGACGTGCTGCCCACCGCCTGGCAGGCCGTCGCCTACGCCGACGTGCCCGAGGGCGGCACGCTGGTGGTGCTGGGCCTCGGGCCGATCGGTGACATGTCGTGCCGGATCGCGCTCCAGCAGGGCGTGCGGCAGGTCATCGGCGTGGACCTGGTCCCCGAGCGGCTGGAGCGCGCCCGGGCGCGCGGGGTGGACGTGATCGACCTCAACACCGTCGACGATCCGGCCGAGGCGGTCCGTGAGCGCACCGAGGGCCGCGGCGCCGACTCGGTGGTCGACGCGGTCGGCATGGAGGCGCACGGCAGCAAGGCCGGCAAGCTGCTCCAGGACGCGTCGGCGATGCTGCCCGGGCGGATCGCCGAGAAGGTCGCGTCGAAGGCCGGCGTGGACCGGCTGGCCGCGCTGGGCATGGCCATCGACATGGTCCGCCGCGGCGGCACCATCTCGCTGAGCGGTGTCTACGGCGGCATGGCCGACCCGCTGCCGATGCTGGTCCTGTTCGACAAGCAGATCCAGCTGCGCATGGGCCAGGCCAACGTGAAGCGGTGGGTGCCGGACATCCTGCCGCTGCTCACCGACGGCGACCCGCTGGGCGTCGACGACTTCGCCACGCACCACGTGCCGCTGAGCGAGGCGGCCGACGCGTACAAGATGTACCAGGAGAAGAAGGACGGCGCGGTGAAGGTCGTCTTCAAGCCGTGACCACGGTCTTCGAGCCGTGACCGCCGGGCCGGCGACGAAGCGGGGCTGCCCCGCTTCGTCGCAGGCCCCGCTTCGTCGCCGCGGGCTCAGGGCAGCGGGGTGCCGCCGGTGGCGTTGACGATCTCCGCGGTGATGTAGCTGGCCTCCTGCGAGGCGAGGAACACGTACGCGGGGGCCATCTCGGCGGGCTGGGCCGCGCGGCCCAGCGGGCTCTGCGCGCCGAACTCCGACGTGTCCGGCAGCGTCGACGGGATGAGCGGCGTCCACACCGGACCGGGTGCGACCGCGTTGACCCGGATGCCGCGCTCGGCGAGATTGCCGGCCAGGCCCTGGGTGAACGTCACGATGGCGCCCTTGGTCATGGCGTAGTCGAGCAGGTGGGCGCTGGGCTTGTAGGCCTGCACGGAGGTGGTGTTGATGACGCTGCCGCCCTCCGGCATGTGCGGCAGGGCCATCTTGGTCAGCCAGAACATGCCGTAGAGGTTGGTGTGCACGACCCGGTCGAACTGCTCGGTGCTGATCTCCTCCAGCCCCTTGGGCTGGGACATCTGGTAGGCCGCGTTGTTCACCAGCACGTCGATGCGGCCGAACTCCCGCACCGCGCGGTCCACCAGCCGCCGGCACTCGTCCTCCTGGCGGATGTCGCAGGGCACCGCCACCGCACGGCGGCCGGCGTCCTCGACGAGTGCCACCGTCTGCTGCGCCTCGTCCTCTTCCTCGGGCAGGTAGGCCAGCGCCACGTCGGCGCCCTCCCGGGCGAAGGCCAGCGCGACCGCCCGGCCGATGCCCGAGTCACCGCCGGTGATCAGGGTCTTCCTCTCCTCCAGGCGCCCGCTCCCCCGGTAGGTGTCCTCGCCGTGGTCCGGCTTCGGATCCATGTTCTCCGTGTGGCCGGGGTGCTCGTCGTCCTGCTGCGGGAACGGCGGCTTGGGCTCCTGCTCGGCGGGGTTCTGCATGTCCTCCGTGGTGGGCACTGTTCCTCCATACATGTCCTGATGTGCCGGGCCGCCTGGGTACCCGGGGCCCCCACCACGAAACGAGCGTGCGGCCCGCCCGGGCCTTGCGCGGGGCGCGTGCCGGGACGTCGTCGGACGGTCGGGGCGCCGTGTCGGACGGTCGGGGCGCCGTGTCGGACGGTCGGGGCGTCACGTCGTCGCGTCGTCGCGTCAGGCGGTCAGGGGGTCAGGCGGTCAGGGCGTCGCGGGCGTCCATGAGGGCGAAGCCGAGCAGGTTCTGCCCCCGCCACTGCGAGGGCCGCGCGGCCCTCGGGTCCTCGGCGGTGAGGCCGATGCCCCAGACGGGGTCGACGGGGCTGGCCTCCACGAGCACGCGCGCCGACGTGCCCAGCAGGTAGGCGCACAGGGCTGGGTCCTGCCCGAACTTGGCGGTGTTCGCCCGGACGACGATGCCGTACCGCTCCGCCTCCCAGGTCCGGGCGTCGAAGTCGGCGACCTGGCGCCCCAGCGCCTTGGCCGCGCCCGGGTGGGCCGTGTCGCGGATGCGCCGGGCGATCGCCGCGTCGCCGAACAGGCGCGCCTTGGCGGCCATCATGTAGTGCTCGGCGGTCGGCCAGACGGCACCGTCGAGGGTGAAGGGCGCGGGCCACCACTGGCTCAGGCAACCGGGTCCCGGTCCGCCGCCCGGGGGCGGCCGATGCCCCCAGAAGTGCAGGAACTTGACCCGCTGCCCTTGGGCTTCGAGCCGGCGGAGAGCGTCGAGGTCGCGCGGCGACGCGTCGTGCGGGGACATGGGGACGACCCTGCCATGCCGTCGGCACCGGAGCCACGGGATTTCGCCCGGCCCACGGCGCCCACCGCCTCCG